>JAFMJU010000442.1 GCA_017853285.1 Gemmataceae bacterium | reverse complement strand
CACGGGTCGGGTCCGGCCAGGCCATCCAGCGCCACATCGAGCTTGGGCCTTTGCCCGCGGGTGGCGTCCATGCCCACCATGCCGTTCACGCCGTGCAGCGGGTAGGGAAACGGCTTGCACCGCATGGTCGCGCCACGGGGGCGGAATTCCACGCGGTGAACTCCCTGCGCCGGATCCGATGCCATGGGATCGCGGCTGTAGCTGATATCCACCACACCCGCAGGGTTGAGCAGTTCGCCGATACTCGGGCAGGGCATCGGCATCGACTTGAGCAGCTCGGGGGTGACGGTCATGCCGGTCAGCGCGGCCCGCCAAACGCCGCCCACCGAATCGGGCGTCAGGCCGCCCGCCCCGGGCTTCAGGTCCAGGTTGTCCATCCGCGCCTTGAATTCGCCGTCACCCACCTTGCCCTGCAGCTTCAGCGTGGGCACGCGCCCGTCCACCCAGCGGCCTTCCACACTGCCATCCTTCAGTTGCAGCGGCACCAGGTTGCCCCGGGCCTGCAGGTTGCGGAAATGGAACGAGGCCTGGTGCGAGATCTGCCGGTTCCCCCCGCCCGCCAGCTCCACCACCACCTGGCCGTTGCCGCGCACATCCAGCGTCGCCAGGTCGGGCACATTCAGCATGGCTGCCGCGGCGCGCAAAATCCCCGCATCCACCGGCAACTCAGACAACTCCACGCGGGCCGCCCACACCTTGCTGGAACGCTCTTGCTCCAGCGTCAGCGACACGGGGCCCAACAGGTCGGACACTCCGTGCGCCTCCAGCCGGAACATGCCGGGCGGATCGTTCATCGCCAGCATCTCCACCTGGCGGATCTCCAGCAGGTGGCCGATGGGTGAGACACCCACCCCGCCCGCGCTCGACCGGTCCTCAATCTGCAGCACGCCCCCCTCCACCACCAGGGTGGGGATCGGGTCGGTGGAATCGCCGGTCCGGGGGATCAGGTTTTCCAGGTTCCACGCGCCGGTGCGCCCGCGCACCAAGCGCAGCCTGGGATCCTGCAGCTCCACCTTGCGGATGGCCAGCTTCCCGTCGATGAGCTGTTCCTTGTCGTGATACACCACCGCGCGGGGCACATAGAAGAAGTCGGATTTGTCGAGATCGTCGCCGCGCGAGACGCGCAGACCCACCAGCGTGATGCCGCCCAGAAGGCGCATCGACGCGCCCTCCAGCGTGGCTGCGATTCCCGGCACCCGGTCCATCAGCGTGCTGATCACCGTCTGCCGCAGTTGCGCCGGGTTTGTCCATGCCCAAAAGGCGGACGCGACCGCCAGCACCAGGCCGGTGCTGCCGAAGACCAATCCCCGCACCACCCAGGCTCGCCAGGCGGGATGTCTCCGTTTACCCACGCTTCCGCCCAATCCCCTTTGGTTTCACAGTCCCAAGACGCACCGCTTCCGCCGGTGCGGAGCGATCTCCACCCGGCGGGCGATAGCTTGGGCGGTTCGTAGAATCAACCGTGGTCGCTTGCCTCATCAGGCAACTTTAATTACCCAAATACCCGAAACACCCGAGAATATTGCCATGCTGGCATCCTTGTGGGCTTTATGGATGACCATCACACCGCTATCCCCGGCCCAGGCACCCCGGGAGGTGCGCCTGTGGGAGGGCAAGGCACCCCGGGAAACCCGCGAGGCCGCCGAGCCCAGGGACCAGTCCAAACCGAACGAGGGCAAGGTGGCAGGCAAGCCGGTCATCCGCCTGGCACCGGTGGTGGATCCCACGGTGACCGTCTATCTGGCCCCCGCCGACAAGGCCACCGGCGGCGCGGTGGTCATCTGCCCCGGCGGCGGCCGCCGTATCCTGGCGTGGGATCTCGAGGGCACCGAGGTGGCCGAATGGCTCAACTCCATCGGCATCGCCGGCATCGTGCTGAAGTACCGCGTGCCCGCCCCCGCCGGTGACACGCCATGGCGGAACGCCGTGGCCGATGCCCAGCGCGCCGTCAGCCTCACCCGGGCCAACGCCAAGGCCTGGAATATCCAACCCAACAAGGTGGGCATTCTCGGCTTCTCCGCCGGCGGCGAGGTGGCGGCGCTCACCAGCCTGGCCACCGAACGCCAGTACTCCGCCGCCGACGCGGTGGACCAGGAAGGCTGCGTGCCCGATGCCGCCCTGCTGATCTACCCCGCCTACCTGGTGAACAAGGAGCGCGACAGCCTGCTGCCCCATGTGAAGCCCCATGCCAAGGCCCCCGCCACCTTCTTCGTGCACGCGATGGACGACCCGGTGGTGCCCGAGAGCAGCATGCTGCTGGCGCTGGCCCTGCGCCGCGAGAAGGTGCCGGTGGAAAGCCACCTGTTCGCCACCGGCGGTCACGGTTACGGCCTGCGGCCGACTGACAGCCCCGTGACCGGCTGGCCCAAGCTGGCTGGAACCTGGCTCACCCGCCGGTTCGCCCAGGCCAATCCCGGAAAAGCCGCCCCATGATCCATGTCTTTCTGGCCAAGAAGGGCGGCAACGACTGCGCCATCGCTTCCCGCGCCCTGCTGGAGGATCCGGAGCGCCCCGACCAGAGTTGGGTGATCTGGATCGATCTCGACCACCCCACCGAGGAGGAGGAGGAACTGGCCCTGCAGTGGCTGGGTTTCCTCCATCCCCTCACGGTGGAGGATATACGCATGCCCAAGCGGCTGGGGGACACCGCAACCCACCTGCCCAAGGTGGAGGATTTCGAGGAATACACCTTCGTGGTGACCAACCCGCTGCGGGAGGCAAACATCAGCGATTCGGGCGACTTCCGTCTGAGCCAGCTCTCCTGCGTCCTGACCGACCGGGTGCTGCTCACCTGGCACTACCACCCGGTGGTGGGGGTGGACGCCCTCAAGATGCAGGTCACACGCCACGGTGCCATGGTCGGCCGGGGGCCAGATCACCTGCTGCAAAAGGTGATCGACGAGTCGGTTGAAGGTTACATTCCGGTCATCGACAAGATCGAGGACGACCTCGACAACCTGGAGGAGACCATCTTCCACCGCCCCGAGCCCCGCACGCTGGAGCGGCTGATGAGCTACAAGCGCGGCATCCAGAACCTGCGCCGCACCATGCAGCACGAGCGCGACACGGTCTCGCGATTGATCCGCGGCGAAAGCCGGCGGATCAGCGAGACCGACACCACGCAGTTCCGCGATGTGCACGACCACCTGCTGCGTTATCTGGAGGTGCTGGAGACCAACCGCGAGATGATCTCCGACCTGGTGCAGATCTACCTCGCCTGCGACTCGCAGCGCCTCAACGAGGTGATGCGGGTCCTCACCGGCCTGTCCACCATCGTGCTGCCCATGGGCCTCATCACCGGCATCTACGGCATGAATGTGAAGATGCCCGAGACCGAGTGGGACTACGGCTACCCCATGGTGCTGCTCATGCTGGCCGTCATCGCCGTGGGCGGCTACTTCTTCCTGCGCTGGCGCAAGTGGCTCTGACCCAAAAAAACAGACCCCGGACTTTTGATCCGGGGTCTGCCAAGTTGGTCAGTGCCGACGACAGGACTTGAACCTGCACTCCCTTGCGAGAACCAGCCCCTCA
>JAFMJU010000441.1 GCA_017853285.1 Gemmataceae bacterium | reverse complement strand
CTGCGAATGGGTCGCTGACAAAATTATTGCCGGTGAGGGTAGGCAGGCCGGTGTCATAGTCGGACAAGCTTCCGGTGGGCACGGTGGCGTCGAGGTCACCCATCAGGTAGACGGCGCCGTAGAGGCCCTTGGTGATGTAGTTGCCGCTGATGACCAGTGAGGAGGATGCCGTGCCGGGGGCGGAGGTGCCGTAGCCGGTGCCATTTGCCAGCACCACGGTGCCTTCGATATAGCTGTCGGCGACATTGAACGACTGGATGCTGCTGCCGGTGATCACATTGGAGGAATTCACCGTGGGAGAGGGATCGTAGAAATACAAAGCTGTGGCTGTGGTGCCGGGCACAGCCTGGGTGTCGGCATTGGCCCGGTTGGTGGCCAGATAGAGGTCGGCCATGGAAAAATTGTCGGCCGAGACAAGGAACAGGTTGCCCTGACCATTGACCGGGTTGGCCAAGTCGATGTTGGAGCAGGTGAACTGCAGGCCGGTAATCGTCACACCGGGAGCGGTGACAGCCAAAAGGGCCTGAGAGTTGATCCCTTGGGACCCCATCACCACTTGGGCTTCGATATCACCTTCGCTGGTGATGGGTGTCCAATCAGCCTTAGTGCCCTGGATGGTGAGGGACTTGCTCACCAGGACCGACACAATATCCCCATTATCTACCCAAGGAGTGCCCGATTCCGTGATGCTACCCGGGGCGATGTTGAGCGTGTCGCCATTCGCGACGGAGGGGTTGTCGATTGCGAACTGGAGGGTGGCCCAAGGAGAGGCTTGGGTGCCGCTGTTGGCGTTGTTGCCGAAAGTCGGGTCGATATAGAAGTTGCTGGCGGGAGTGAGGCGGGTTTCCAGCGCCTCGAGGGCGATCGCTTTTTTGCCCTTGGGAGCCTTGGCGGGGACGGAGGCGCCGAAGAAGCGGGAGATCCAGGAGCGACGGGGATTGGAGTTCATGTTTCTGCCTCAAAGCGAAAAAAAAGGTGGGAACGAACACCAAAAACACTTATTCAGACTCATCCATCGGTTAGACGGTTCAGCTTTCCCCAATGAACTTGGGAGAATTCCCAAAAATCCGGTCCGGCAAACCTTGCCGGATGTTGGGCGGAAATCTCTCCCGATCGATTGAGTCCACGGAATCTAGTGCGAGGTCTCAATGGATTGGTCCTTGGGACGGGAAGCCTTGCCGTCATGCAAAAATCAGGGGGTTTGTGCAACTGGGCTAAGATATAAGTAACTATAAATTAGCTTCATTGCACAGCCTCTTGATGTCTTAACCCATCTGGAAACACTTGGTTTGAAAGGATGGGATGATGGCAAAAGAAAGACAGGGTTTAACGATTTTCCTGATCATTACGGCCCTGTAATCCTCAAAAGACAGTGTACTGAGGTCTTTTGGGTTGGGTAGAGAATGTCGGGAATTCTTTTTGGACCATTGGTTTTCACTCCGTATTGGCATGCAAACTGTCGGTTCATTAGGCTTTGGGTCTGGTGCATTGGATTCGGAGGCGAGGCACGGATGCGTAGACTCCAAAAGGCAGCTGTCGCGGCTGGAAGGCTGGTGCTGTTGATTGCCGCCTTCGCCGGCGCGGTCAGTGGCCGCGCCCACTGCCAGGGCTGGGCGGAAAAGATGTTCCAGCAAGGCGTGGCGCATGATTTCGGGGTGATTCCCAAGGGATCGTTACTGTTGCACCGTTTCCCCATCACGAACATTTACGCCGTCCGGATGGAGATCACACAAATCCAGCCCGGGTGCGGGTGTGTGACGGCCGTGGCTAGCAAGAAATTTCTGGAACCGCGGGAAACCGGGACGATCGATGTCTCGATGGATGCCAAGCGGTTTGACGGCCCGAAGAGCGTGGGGATACGGGTGACGGTGGGGCCGGAGTTTGTTTCTTCGGCCGAGTTGCGGGTGACCGCCAACGCCCGGGGTGACTTGGTCTTCAACCCGGGGCGGATCGTTTTCGGTGCCCAGGCTGGCGGGGCCGAGGCGAACCAGACGGTGGTGATGGAGTACGCCGGCGGATTCCCGCTGGAAGTCAGGGAAGTGGTCACCAATCAGGTGCCGGTCAACGCCACGGTGCGACAGCTTTACCGTGAACCCGGACGCGTGGGGTACGAGGTTTCGGCCACCCTGAAAACGGATGGGCCCCCGGGGGCTTTCAAAGACAGCATTTTTCTGAAAACGAACGACCCCAACCAGCCGATGGTGCCGCTGCTGGTGGAGGGGACCATCGAGGCCGGGGTTAGCATCACCCCCCAAAAGCTGGCCCTCGGGAGCATCTCCACGCAGGACATGCTGACGCGCCGGGTGGTGGTGCGCGGGCAGAAGCCTTTCCAAATCCTCGCCGTGGAGGGGACGGGGCAGGGGGTGGAACTTGCCGGGGAACTGTCGCCCGCCCCATCGATGACCCAGACCATCAGCCTGAAGATCCAGTTGAAAAACCCAGGAGAGTTCAGGCGGGAACTGAAAATTCGAACCACCCTGCAGGATGCGCCGCTGACTTTACCCCTGGATGGAAACGCGACGCCCTGAGCAGCCAACAGTCCCCAAAAAGGAGCTGGGGTGGCCGATGATCGGCCACCCCAGCTCCTTTTTGGAATCGCCCCCCGAAATCAGGCGTGCTCGCAGGGGGCGGGAAAAGCCTTGCACAACTCGTCCACCTCGCCCCGGACCTTGTGCTGGAGGGCGGTGTCACCGGGTGCCTTGAGGATGGCGCCGATCCAGCGGGCGATTTGCTGCATCTGGGTCTCGGTCATACCGCGGGTGGTGAGGGCGGGGGAACCGATGCGGATGCCGGATGGATCGAGCGGGGGCCGGGTGTCGAACGGAATGCCGTTGCGGTTGACGGTGATGCCGGCGTGGTCGAGCGCCTTTTCTGCCAATTTGCCGGACAGGCCGGCCGCGTTGACATCGACCAGCACCAGGTGGTTGTCGGTGCCGCCGGAAATCAGGCGGAATCCCTGGCCGAGCAGTTCGTGGGCCAGGGCCCGGGCATTGGCCACCATCTGGGCGGCGTAGGCGCGGAAGGCGGGTTGCATGGCCTCATGGAACACGATGGCCTTGGCGGCCACGACATGCATGAGCGGGCCCCCCTGGAGCCCGGGGAAAACGGCCTGGTTGATCTTGGGAAGCCAGTCCTTCTTGCAGAGGACGAAGCCGGAGCGAGGCCCCCGGAGAGTCTTGTGCGTGGTGCTGGTGACGAAATCGGCCCAGGGCACGGGGCTTGGGTGCTGGTCGCCCGCGACGAGGCCCGAGATATGGGCCATGTCGACCATGAGCAGGGCGCCGTGGCGTTTGCAGATCTCTGAAATCTGGTCGAACGGGATGACACGGGCGTAGGCGCTGGCGCCGGCCACCACGAGCTTGGGTTTGTGCTCGCGGCAGAGGCTTTCCATCTGGTCGAGATCGAGGCGCTCATCGTCCTTGCGGACACCGTAGTGGTGAACCTTGTACAGCTTGCCGGAGAAGTTGAGATGCATGCCGTGGGTGAGGTGGCCGCCGTGGGCCAGGTTCATTGCGACGATGGTATCACCGGGCTGCAGT
>JAFMJU010000019.1 GCA_017853285.1 Gemmataceae bacterium | reverse complement strand
CAAATCCACGCTGATGCGCATCCTCACCACCTACCTGCCCGCCACATCGGGAACTGCACGGGTGGACGGATTCGATGTGCTGAACCAGTCAATGGAGGTGCGTCGTCGGATCGGCTACCTGCCTGAAAATATCCCCCTCTATCCCGAGATGCGGGTGGAAGAATATCTGGGCTACCGCGCCCAGTTGAAGGGCATGGACCGTTCAACCCGTCGCAGTCAGATCGACGCGATCATCGATCGCTGCCGAATCACCGGCGTGCGCCGACGGTTGCTCGGAACCTTGTCAAAGGGCTATCGGCAGCGGGTAGGGCTGGCGGATGCGCTTCTGGCCAACCCCCGTTTGCTGATCCTGGACGAACCGACCGATGGCCTGGATCCCGGCCAAAAGCAGGACGCCCTTGCCCTGTTGAAGGACCTCGGCAGGGATCGCACCATCCTGTTCAGTTCCCACTTGCTGGTGGAGGTGGAGGCAATCGTTGACCGCGTGCTGATCCTCAGGCGCGGGCACCTGGCCTTCAATCAGCGCCTGGAGGCGCTGGAGCGTGATCAGCTCCTTCTGGTGGAGACAAAGGGTGAGGAGAACGCGGTGATCGGCGTCCTCAAGGGGTTGGTTCCCTACCATCCCATGCAAATCCAGTCTCTGGAGAATGGCTGGTTGGAATGCGCGGTCCGTTTGCCGGATGGGCTCGATCCCCGTCCCGAGGTGGCCCGGGCCCTGCATGAGCGTTCGCTCCCCCTGCGTCGTATAGATTTCCGTCGCCGTACCCTGCAGGACCGCTGGAACGAGATCAACAACGCCGAAGCGCTTCCCGGTGGGAAAAACAAGCGCCCGGCTTCCACTGAAACGCCTCAGGCTGTGGGAGGCTGATCAAAATGCAACAGTCCGAACCGGTGAATCCGTTGAATCCTAAAAAACCTCCGGCGGGTGGTCCGTCCGATCTTCTGGCGCAAGACAGATCGCTTCCCCCCACCATTGGTTCATGCGGCGCGGTGATGGTGATGGTCGGGCTGTTTGCCGTGGCCATGCATTTCGCTGAACGGGCCTTCCCTGTCGGCCCGGCCGTGGGGCTGGTTGGAGCCTTGCTGGGTTTCCTGCTGATTGTGGTGCATGCCCTACTTGAAAAGGGCGAAATCATCCTGCTCTCCTACCTGGGCCTGGGTGCGGTCCTGCTGGTGGCGGGGCTTGTGGCATTGGTCAACCCCAAGGTGCCGATGGATGTGCGGGCGCTAGGGGTGGGCGGAGCCCTGGCGGGCCTGGCGTTGACGCTGTCCGCCTCGCGGTCGTTGGGTATCTCCGGAGATGCCGCCAGAGATCCATCCGGGCGTATGGCGGCGGTTTGGGCCCCGCGGCTCATCGGGATTTTCGGGGCCGGTGGTTCATTGCTCGGTATTTTGTGGCTGTTCGTCCTCTCCGAACGTGGGGAATTCAGCCAACTGGGACTTCCTGTCACACTGTCGCTGCTGGGTTTGGTGGCCGGGTTGGGCTACCTGGGACTTGTCGGCTTTGGCAGCGACACCGCAAACCGCTTGGGGTGGGTTGCCTGTTTTGTGGGCCTTGGTTTGGCCCTGGCTGTGGTTGCCAGGTCGGGCCTCCATACCTGGGGCGTCTGGAAGGCGCAGGGCACCACCCATTTCATCCCCGGGGGCTGGATCATCCTCGCGCTGTCCCTGTTGGTGGGGCTGGGTTCCTTTGCCATGGTCTCCGACAGCCCGACGGTTGTGATTTTTCGCAGGGAAATGGCTTCTTTTTTTCTCTCGCCAATCGCCTACTTCGTGATGATGGCGTTCGCCCTGGGTACCTGGACCAGTTACAGCCTGTTCTTGGACCGTCTGGCCGATCGCCAGGTGCTGGAGCCGATCCTCGGCAATTATGTGATCGAGTTGTTCATCGTGCTGTGCGTGCTGTTCGGCGTGCCGCTGCTCACCATGCGCCTGCTCAGCGAGGAGAAACGCTCCGGCACCCTGGAGGTATTGTTGACGGCTCCGGTGGACGAGGCCTCCATTGTTCTGGGTAAGTTTTTCGCCGCACTCGTCACCTACCTGATCATCTGGCTGCCTTTCGGTCTGTACTTGCTGGCCCTGCCGGTCACGAATCAGCCCGGGTTCGACTACCGCCCTTTGCTGAGCTACTCGGTGGCTTTGGTGGTCAGCGGGGCCGGTTTCATCACCTTGGGGCTGGCGCTCAGTTCGCTGTCCAGCAATCAGCTCATCTCAGGCGCCCTCACGCTGACTGCCATGATTTTGCTGCTGGCACCCTACATCTTGCAGTTCCGCCAGGGCATTGAGGGCACACCCTGGAGCACGGTGCTGCAGCATGTGTCGTTCCTCAACCTGTGGGAAAGCTCCCTGGAGGGGAAGCTGGTTCCACGCCAACTGGTATTCCACCTCAGCCTGGCCGTGCTGTCACTTTTCGCGGCCACCAAGGTTCTGGAAGCCAGGAGGTGGCAATGATTCCTGTCGCACGCATCCGTCCTGATTGGCTTGGTTTGCAAGGGGAGGTGGCCCGATGAATGATCCGGTCACGGCATCGAGTCTGGAAACCCCGTCGGATGAAGTTGGGGCGTCCCGTCAATTCCTGACAGTCATGTCCCTGGCGGCGGCTGGACTGGCTCTGTTTGTCACGGGGCTGGCGCTGCCATTCTTGCACGGTCCGTTTCGCGAGGTGTTCGCCGGCGGTCTGATTGAATGGCGCCGGCAACCGTTGCCTTTGGTGGTCACGGGTGGCCTGCTGCTGCTGGGCGTGGGGCTCCTTTTGGGCGCCAGCCTGATGGCCCGGGGCAGCGAGCACCAGGGGCCCGCCATGCGCCGGCTGATGTACGGCGCCAACACACTGGTCGCTGCCATGCTGCTGGTGGGGATACTGCTTTTCGTCAATGTGTTCAGCAACCTGCGGCTGGGTCGTTTCGACCTGTTCAACCGCACCTTTGACCACACCGAGAGCTCGCTCTACACGCTCAGTCCCAAATCCACCGGATTCCTGGAGGGCTTGGCTGAGCCGGTGCAGATCTACCTGTTCGTCAACCCGTTCTCCGGGGCCAGCCAGTTTGTGCGGGCCGAGATGTCCACGCTGGTGGAGAACTGCCGGCGGATCCAGCCCAACCTCGTCCGTTTCCAGATGCTCGAGGTCCCCAGCGACCTGGAGGCCTACGACCGGCTTGGGGAGAAGTACCAGTTCCCCCGCGAGCTGGGCATGCTGATCGTCTACGGACCCGACGGCAAGCAAAACCACGAGTTCGTGAAGCTGGCCGACCTCTACCGGCAGGACAGGGGCCCGATGACCCAGCCAGGCCAACCCGCCGCGCCGGCCACCCTGCAGTTTTTGGGCGAGGCCAAGCTGTTCGACACCCTGGTTTTCCTGTCCGAAAACAAATCCAAGGGGGTCATCTACCTCACCATCGGCAACGGGGAATTCGAGAGCGCCGGCGGGGAAAGCGCCGCCCAGGCGGGAACCATTTCCGACCTGGCGGCCGAATTGGCAAAAGCGAACTACCGCGTGGATAAGCTCCCCTTGGATTCCTCCACCAAGGCGATCCCCGCGGATGCGGACATCGTGCTGATGGCCGGCCCCCGCCTCGACCCGCCTGCCGAGGCGATATCCGCGCTCACGCGTTTCGTGCAGGGAGCCGAGGGAGGCAAAAAAGGCAAACTGGTGGTGCTGCTCGACGCCGCCCGGGAGCGACAGGGGCCCAAACAGGTGTTCAGCCCGCTTCCCCGCCTGAAATCTCTGCTGGCTACCCTGCGGGTGGAGGTGGAAGATTCCATCCTGCTTTCCGGCCGGCTCAAACCACCCACCGACATGCTGGCCATCCCCAACCAGCGCTCCGCCTCGCCGCTGGCAAAGGCTTTCGTGAGCCAGGGGCAACCTATCCCGTTTCCGATGCGGGAGGCCCGGCCCTTGAAGGTTGCCGCGCCCGGGCCCGATGGCGCGACGGCTTGGGAGGCGGAGCCCTTCCTGGTGGCTTACGGCCGCGAGTTCGACACCCGCGTGGTGGCTGACCCATCCGCCTCGTTCGAGGAACTGGTCAAAAGCGACGGCTGGAAGGAGGGCAAAAATCCACCCAAGCCTGCGGCGCTGATCAACCTGGGGGTGGCGGTTCAAGAGAACGGTGTCCCGCGCGCCGTGGTGATGGGCAACGCCCGCTTCGTGACCGACGAGTTCCTGCGACGGGTGGGCAACACGGACAGCCTCGAACTGGTTGCAAGCTGCTGCGGATGGCTGCGGGAACGGCCCGGCATTGGCAGCAAGCCCGTGGAAGCCAGCCAGAAATTCGAGCGAAAAACCTACCAGCTTAGGACAAGGCGCGACACGCTGGAACTGGGTCGCATGCGCTGGCTGCCCCTTGGCTTGGCCATGGTTGCCATTTTTGGCCTGGGTGCCGGGATGTGGCTGGTGCGCCGCAACGCTTGATGGCCGGGTTGACCGGATCGCTGGTTTTGGAAGCAGGTGCAGCATGAATTACCGCACGACATTCATCCTCGGAGGCGTCTTCCTGGCGTTGATCCTGCTGCTGGCGGTGGCGATCACCATCGGGCCGGAAAACCCCGACCAGGGCCGGGCCTTGTTTCCAGAGCTTCTGAAGGCCACCGGGGTGGATGTGAACCCGGGCGAAAACATCCTGGCTCTGCGGTTGGAGCGCGCCCGGCCGGAAAAGCAAACGCTGGTCCTGAAGCGCGCCGAGGCGGGTGGCCGTTGGCGATTCGAGCAGCCCTTCCAGGGGGCTGCTGACAATTTCGCGGTCAACAATCTTGTTCGTTCCGTGCTGGAAAGCCGGCGTGAGCAAGACCGGGACGCATCCGGCAGTTTGGCCGAGACAGGTTTGGATCGGCCGGCAACCAGTGTGACGCTGACAGACAAGGATGGAAAGGAACACACCCTTGCGTTGGGCAAAACGATCCCGGGTGCCATGGGCAATCTGGTCTTCGCGCGGTCCAGCAGCCGGGGGAACGCCATTCAGGTGGTGATGGAAAGGGACCTTGAATCCCTCTACCGCCCAGTGGGCGCCATGCGCGAGCGGGCGCTGTTGGGCACCGAGGCGGATCTGGATCAGTTTAAGCTTTCCACCGGTCCCACCGGTGCCAAGCCCCCCGTGGCTTTGCGCAAAACCCAGGGCACTTGGCGCTATGAGTCCCCCGCCTACGGTTTGGCCGAGCCTGCCGGTTTGCCCGGGGCTCCGGGGGCCCAACCCGGCGGGCCCGATGTGGGCTCAATGCTCCGGGCGATTGGTGGATTGCGCGTGGAGCAAGTCGGTGAACGCGAGGGCGACCGCAATGACTTTGTTGCCGACGGGGTGACCGACCTGGCAACCCAGGGGCTGGACGGGACCAAAAATCGCGTGCTGCGTGTGGAGGTGGATCGGGTCCAAAATCCCGGCTCCCCTTCAGCCGGCACCAAGGCCACCCTGTTGGTGGGTCTGGACAAGCCGGTGGAAAAACCCGCCCCGAAAGCTGATTCGAAAGCACTCCCGTTCAAGGGTTACCCGGCCATGGTGGAGGGAAGCGGCTCCGTGGTTTTGGTCCCGGCTGGTCCTGTGGCCGAACTGCTGCGCCTTCTGGAGGATCCCGCGCTCATTCGGGACAAGGCGTTACTGCGCCTGACCGGGGAGCCGGACTGGATTGAGATCAACAACGGTCTGGGCCGTTTGGACCTGGTCAAAACGGATCCGGTCGGAGGTTACCGTTTGTACCGTCCCGGTGTTGCAGAGGGGCAGGCAGTAGAGGCTTCGGCCGTGGCAGTTCTTTTGGAGGCGCTTAAAAACGGTCGGGGGCGGTTTGTGGCGGATTCCCCCGAAAAGAGAAAGGAATGGGATCTGGACCGCCCGGAGGACAAGCGGGTTGCGGTCCGGTTCTGGCTGGCAGGCTTGGAAAAGGAAGACAAAAAAGAAGGAGGGCCCGCCAAGCCGGTGCGCAGGAACCAGCCTGCCAATGCCGAGGTGATCCTTGGCAAAAGGCAAGGTGAGGAAGTGGCGATCCTCCGCGTAGCCGGCCAGGATCAGGCGGTGCTTTTTGCCCTCAAAAACCTTTTGGAACTGGCGGAACAAGGCCCGCTGGCATACCTCGACCGGAAAATCCCCTCCTTCGCTGGGGAGGGCCTAACCCCGGATGCGGCACTCGACCAGGTGGTAAGCGTCTCGGTAGCCAAGGGCGCTGAAACCCGCACTGTGAGCCGGAAGGACAAGTCTGATTCCTGGAAATTCACGGTTCCCCCCGACCGGGCCGGGTTGCCGGTGGATCCCCAGGCCATTCGGTCGCTTTTGGTGAATTTGGCAACCATGCAGGCAAGGAAACTGGTGGCGGAAAAACCAGCCCCGGCAGAACTTGCTTCCCGCGGATTACAGCCACCCGCGGTGACCGTCACGCTGACTCTGCAGGGGGCCGATGGCAAGCCCCAGACCAAATCCTTCGCCCTGGGCAAGGAAAGCGAGGACGGGGGCGTTTACGCGCTACCGGGCTGGTTGGACCGGGTGGTGACCGTGGACCTGTCATTGCGTTCCATTTTGGAAACGCCTTGGGAAAATCGACAGTTGTTTGCCAGCCTGGATCCAGTCAAGGTGGCGAGGCTGAAATTGACCGGCTGGCAGGCGGTCAACGGCTCCCCGTTGAACCTGGTTTTGGAAAGGGAAAAAGACCAATGGGTTTCCCGTGATCCGGCGTCGGATTTCCCTGTGGCCCAGGCAAAGGTGGGGCAGCTATTGGCAGGCCTGAAAGGTCTTCGTTTTGAAAGGGTTCTGGCTTACAGCGGCGGCGGAGATTCCGCCTTGGGTTTGGATCCCTCCCGAAACGGGCTGGCCATCGAGTGGACGGTTGAGGGGCAGAAAGACCCCGTTCGTCTGGTACTGGGAAGGGCCGAAGGCACCGGCTTGGCGGCATCCGTTTCCACCCTGCCTGGTATGGCCCTGGTGGTTCCGAAAGCCCCTTTCGAGGAAGCCTTGCAGGGGCGCGGAAAGTTCCGCCAATAATCCGTGTTTTGCAGCTCCCGGTTTACAGGGAGCACCTTTGTGCCGGGGGTGGTGCCTTGAGTGTTCCCGGTGGTTCATTCCCTAACGCACCCGAGGCCGTTCGCCGGTCGGTGGAAGCCTGTTTGCAAGATGGTTCCTGGGCCCGCTACGACCCCGAAAGAACGGAACGGGTTGAGGCCCGGCTCTGCCAGTACCTGGGCACTTCCAATGCCCTTCTGGTGCAAAGCGGAACTTTGGCTGTCGAACTGGGATTACAGGCCTTGGGGGTCAAGCCGGGCGGGTTGGTCGCCATGCCGGCCTACGACTACCCGGGCAATTTTCACACGGTTCATGCCTTGGGGGCAAAACCGCTCCTGGTGGATGTACGCCCCGACAGCCCCCAAATGTGCGCCCAAAGGTTGGAAGAGGCCTTGGAAGGTGCCCGTCGGGAAGGCAAGCCAGTTCAAGCTGTGCTGGTCAGCCACCTGTACGGGGGAATGGCAGATGTGGAAAATATCGGAAAAGTATGCAGGGAAAATCAGGTGCCATGGATCGAAGATGCCTGCCAATGTTTTGGTGCCGAATATCATGCTAAAAAACTAGGAGTATATTCAAATATAGGTGTATATAGTTTTGGTGGTGGAAAGCCAGCTTCAGTTGGACGTGGAGGGCTTTTAGTAACACATGATGCAAAATGGCGTCAGCGCGCTTGGTTGAATGTTTCGCGGGGGAGCGCCTTGGCAACTCCCAGCACCTTGCAATTGGCAGCTCTTGAACCCCAGCTGATCGACCATGATGCCCGGATGGCCCTTAGAACCTCCCAGATTGCCAAAATCCAGAAATATTTGGGAAAAACACACGAATCGCAGCTGAGTATTTCAGCACAAAAACTGCTGAAATACTCACCGGACAACTACAAACCGGTCTTTTACCGCGTTCCGGTCTGGCTGCCGCCTGGAATGGATGCCTCCCGGGTGATTCGGCGGGGTTGTGAGGCCGGTATTCCAATGGGTGAAGGGTTTCGGGCACTGCATTTGGGCCGTTCCAACAGCCGATGGGTGGCATATGGTCCTCTGGACCAATCCGAAGCCGTCCAGAAACGGATGGTTTTAATCGATCCGGAATCCTTTAGAGTTTGGTCAATTGGGGAGGTTGAGGCTAAGTTGCAGGCCATTCTCCCTGAAAAAATAGGGGAATGAGTAAGAGCGAATGATGAGCCTGCCTTGACAGGCTCGAAAGGAATCCGATAGTTTTGCAACTTCCCGGTTGATTTAACGACCAGGCAAAAGACCGCCAGCGGCATGGTCGCTGGTGTTGTTTTGTTTGGGTTTGTGATAAGATCGGGTGTGAATCACGGAATTTACTGGCGGGAATGAAGGCGGTTTCATGAACGAGCGCATGCGGATTCGCATTCGGATGGAAGGTTACGACCACGAGATGTTGGATCGTACCGCCAAGGAGATTGCGGAGACCGCCGAGCGGACCGAAGCGGATGTGCACGGCCCAATCCCCCTGCCCACTCGGGTGGAGAGGTACACGGTTCTGCGCAGCCCTCACATCGACCGCAAATCGCGCGAGCAATTTGAAATTCGCACGCACAAGCGTCTGATCGATATCCTTCGCCCAACCGGCAAGACGGTGGAAGCCCTCAACAAGGGTCTGAGTCTCCCGGCGGGTGTGGATATCAAGATTCGCGTGCTCACAGCGGGGGCCTGATCCCCGTCAGTGGGAATCAAGGGTCCGGCGAATGCCGGACCCTGTTCATTCCCGGAGTAACAGTTTGGGCAAAGGGTATCCGCCGCCACCCACCAAAGCGGAGTGGCGGAAATGTCCTGTTGAGCCTTGAGCAAAAAGTGTTGGGGTGAGGCAATGTTGAACCTGAAGGTGATGAACACCGAAGGTAAGGAAGTTGGGACGGTCCAGGTCGATCCAGCCGAATTCGGCGGGACGGTTAACCGCCAGCTCCTGCACGATGTGGTGCTGATGCAGCTCGCCAACAAGCGGGCCGGCACGCACTCCACCCTGCGCCGCGGCGAGGTCGCCGGCAGCACCAAGAAAATTTTCCGGCAAAAGGGCACCGGCCGCGCCCGCGCCGGCACCAAGCGAACCAACAAGCGTGTGGGTGGCGGTACCGCCAAGGGGCCGAAGCCTCGCGATTACGAATACCACATGCCCAAAAAGGCTGTCCGGGCTGCCACGCGCATGGCTGTGCTCAGCAAGCTGCAGGATCAGGAAGCTGTCATTCTTGACAATCTGGATCTTCAGGAAGCCAAAACTGGCCACATGAGCAAGATCTTGGGCGCGCTCAATCTGCGCGGCAAGAAGGATGTGGTCGGCAAGGGATACGACAAGCGCATCGAGGGCGTCACTTGCCTGGTTGGCCTGGACAAGGCCAACGAGAAGGTGTGGCTGTCCTCCCGCAACATCCAGGGTGTGGCCGTCCTTCCCGTCAACGAATTCAACGCCCTGACCATCATGCGCCAAAAGCGCCTGGTTCTGACCCGCGACGCCCTGGAGGCCCTGCGGAAGGGTGCCAAGGCCAAGGCCGGCGCCTGAGACGGAGGAAACAAACGAACATGTCCACCAAGAAGCAACCCGCCGCTCTCCGACCCTGCGGTCCCAACCTCGATCCCCATCAGGTGATCGTGGCGCCGCTGGTTACCGAGAAGATGAACGCCATGGCCGAGACCGGCCGCACCTATGCCTTCCAGGTGAATCCTTGGGCCACCAAGCCCGAGATCAAGAAGGCCGCCGAGGTGCTCTTCGGTGTGACTGTCAAGCATGTTCGCACCATGAACTGCCGGGGCAAGACCCGCTCGTATCGCTTCCGGATGGGCCGTCTGGCCAACTGGAAGAAGGCGTATGTCACCTTGGATGTGAACAGCAAGCCTATCGAATTGTTCTGAGCCGTTTGACGGCCAAATAGGAGATTGGGGATGGGAGTCAGGCAATTCAAACCGGTGACGCCAGGCAGGCGGCAGATGTCGGTCAGCGACTTCTCCGAGTTGACTGATCGTCGGCGCAAACCGGAAAAATCGTTGCTCCGCCCGCTGGTCAAGAGCGGCGGCCGTAACAATCAGGGCATCATCACCACACGGTTTCGCGGGGGTGGCCACAAGCGTCGCTACCGCCTGATCGACTTCAAGCGATCCATCGACGGCGTTGTCGCCAATGTGATCGCCATCGAGTACGATCCCAACCGCTCCGCCCGCATCGCCCTCGTCGAATATGCCAACGGCACCAAGAGCTACATTCTCGCCCCGCAGGGCCTCAAGGCTGGCGATAAGGTGGAATCCGGGGAATCGGCTGAGCCCAAAGTCGGCAATTGCCTCCCGCTCCGCAAGGTCCCCTTGGGCATGTCGGTTCATAACATCGAGCTGCAGCCCGGTCGTGGCGGCCAAATGGCTCGGTCTGCCGGTTGCTCGGCCGTGTTGACTGCCCGTGAGGGCAAATGGGCTCAGGTCACCCTGCCCAGCGGTGAAATGCGTCGTGTTCCCTCGGACTGCCGCGCCACCATCGGTGTGCTTGGTAATGCCGACCACATGAACATCAGCCTGGGCAAGGCGGGTCGCAAGCGCTGGTTGGGTCGCAAGCCGCACAACCGCGGCGTTTCGATGAACCCGGTGAACCACCCGATGGGTGGTGGTGAAGGGCGCACCGCTGGTGGCCGTCACCCCTGCTCCCCCACCGGCGTGCTCGCCAAGGGTGGAAAGACCCGCAAGAAGAGGAAGCCCGGCAACAAGGCGATTATCCGTCGCCGCCGTCCCGGTCCTCGCGGCTTGAGCAGTTGATCAATTTAAGGGATACGGTTCGCAAGACACGGCAGGTTGGAGGGCGGCCCTAGGCCGCATGACTGATGGGAAGATCGCTGAAAAAGGGTCCTTACGTTGACCTGCGCCTGCTCGAGAAGGTCGAGAAGCTCAAGGCCAAGGGGAACCGCGACCCTATCAAGACCTGGGCCCGTGATTGCACGATCATTCCCGACTTCGTGGGACTGACCTTCCTGGTTCACAACGGCAAGCAGTTTATCAAGGTTTACGCGACCGAGGACATGGTCGGGCACAAGCTGGGTGAGTTTTCGCCCACCCGCACCTTCCGCGGGCACACCGGCAAGTCCAAGGCTGCCGGTAAGTAAGACACGGAACCTGCACGCCGGTTGCCCGGCGGAGTGGAGAGTTGAGAGATGAGCGGCAAGAAACAAGAAGACAGGGTTCTGGCGCGGGCGACCTACCGGTATGCCGGCATGTCCCCCCGCAAGATCCGCCTCTACGCCGATCTGATCCGCGGCAAAACCGCCGACGAGGCTCTTCAATTGCTTTCCTTCGAGATCACCCGCAGCGCGCGGCTGATGGAGAAGGTGCTGAAGAGCGCCGTTGGCAACGCCCGGTTCAAGGAAATCGAGGATGTCGAGGAGCTGGTGGTTGTCGAGTCCCGTGTGGACGGCGGCCCGGTTCTCAAGCGCAGCATGCCCCGCGCCCGGGGCAGTGCCTACCCGATCATGAAGCGCCTTTCCCACATCCATGTGGGCCTGGGTTTCTAATCGTCAAATAGTGACTAATCGCGGACGCCGGTGGGGTGTCCGAGTTGGAGGGGTGGTCTGATGGGTCAGAAGGTCAATCCGAACGGTTTCCGGACCGGGGTGACCCTTGAGAATGGCGTCAAGCTCGACTGGAAGAGCCACTGGAGCGCCACCAAGAGGGAATATCCCGATCTGCTGGTCGAAGACCAGAAGATCCGTCGGCACATCAAGAAAAACTACCGCGATGCTCGCATTTCGAGCGTGCGTATCGAGCGCACCCGCGAGAAGGTGATTGTCACCATCAGCGCCGCCAAGGTGGGTGTCATCATCGGGCCCAAGGGTGCCAAGGTCGAGGAGCTGACCAACCAGCTTCAAAATCTCACCAACCGCCTGATTGATGTCAAAACGGTCGAAGTGGCCAATCCTCAGGTCGATGCCCAATTGGTGGCCGAGGATATCGCCGATCAGCTCGAGAAGCGGCAGAGCTTCCGCCGCACCCTGAAGCGGTCCATGGAAACCACCATGGGTGGTGGTGCGCGTGGCGTTCGCATCCAATTGTCTGGCCGTTTGGGCGGGGCGGAAATGGCCCGCTGCGAGAGTGGCATGCTGGGGTCGATTCCCCTCAGCACCCTTCGCGCCAAAGTGAATTACGGTTTCTCCGAGGCATCCACCGCCCAGGGAAACATCGGTATCAAGGTGTGGGTCAACAACGGCGACTACCTGACAGAGGAGAAGAGCGATGGCTCTCATGCCCAAACGGGTAAAGTTTCGAAAAAGCCAGCGCGGCAAGGTAAAAGGTAACGCCTGCCGGGGCAACACGGTCTCTTACGGCGAATACGGCCTGCAAACCCTTGAGGGTGGCTGGCTGAGCGCCCAGACGATCGAGGCCGGTCGTATCACTCTGGCCCACGCCATCCGTGGCGAGGGCAAGATGTTCATACGCGTCTTCCCGCACAAGTCCGTCACCGCCATCCCCTTGGAAACCCGTATGGGTAAGGGCAAGGGTGAGCCGGAATTCTGGGCGGCTGTGTTGAAGCCCGGCATGGTGCTTTTCGAGCTGGGCGGCGTGCCCGAGGCCACCGCCAGGGTCGCCTTGGCCAAGGTTGCCTACAAGATGCCTTACAAGTGCCGTTTCGTCACCCGGAAGCCTTCCGTGGGTTGATCGTCGGCGGCCGGATTCATCGGGAACGGGTTGGAGTTTCAGGACCATGGCGGACAAGAGTTGGAAAGCCCAGGCAATGCGCTCGCTCGGTGACGAGCAGCGTCGCATGCTGCTTGCGGATCTCGCCCGGCGCATCGTTGACCTGCGCATGCAGCAGGCCACCAACCGGCTGAGCGCGACTAGCGAGCTGTTGGCGGCCCGGCGGGCTCTTGCCCGTCTGAAAACCATCCTGCATGAGAAGGTCGTGCACGATGGTCAAGCCGCCGCCAAGGCTGCTAACGATACCGCCAGGAAGGCTCGTGTGGATGGCTTGAAGGCCGCCACCCAAGCCCGCCGGCAGTTGATCGAGCAGAACGAGAAGGCCCGTCAGGCTGCCACCGAACGCAAGGCCAAGGGCAAGCCCAAGGCTGAGAAGTCCAAGGGCAAGGCCGGGTCGGCCAAGAAATAATCGTTTCGACGGAAACAGGTTCAGACTAGAGGTTTGAGATGGCGGACAAAGCAGCGGCCCCCAAGGCCGATTCCAATCGGAACGAGCGTCGCACCGTGATTGGTGTGGTGACCAGCGACAAGATGCAAAAATCTTGCCGTGTCGAGGTTCCCCGTCAGGTGCCACATCCCCGTTACGGCAAGATCATCCGCCGCCGGACGGTTCTGATCGCCCATGACGAGCAGAATGATGCGAAGGTGGGCGACACCGTCGAATGCATGGAAACCCGTCCTATTTCCAAAACCAAGAGCTGGCGTCTTGTCCGCGTGGTGAAGCGCGCCGCTGGCAGCAATCTGGGCGAGGTTGCCGCCTCCTGACGCGTGGACCACTTGCTGAGAGATTGATCAATGATCCAGATGTACACCTATATCGATGTGGCGGACAACTCCGGCGCCAAGGAATGCATGTGCGTCAAGGTGCTGGGTGGTACCCGCAAGCGCTACGCCGGCCTTGGTGATGTCATCATCGCCAGCGTCAAGAAGGCCAATCCGGGCGGTGATGTGAAGCAGGGCCAGGTTGTGCGCGGTGTGGTTGTCCGTTGCAAGAAGGCGACCCGTCGGGCCGACGGAACTTATGTTCGTTTCGACCGCAATGCCATCGTCCTCCTGAACAAGGAAGATGAGCCCATGGGCACCCGCATTTTCGGGGCCGTCGCCCGCGAGTTGCGCGAGAAGGCCTTCGCTAAGATCACCAACCTGTCGGAGGAAGTGGTCTGATCCGGTCCGGCCGCGATCGATCCAAGGGAGCAAGTCATGAGCATCAGAAAAGGCGATCTGGTCGTTGTGATCGCCGGTGACAACCGGGACAACAAGCCTCACAAGGTTCTGCGCACCATCCCCTCCAAGGGCAAACTGGTGGTCGAGGGTGTGAACCGCACCTACAAGCATGTTCGCCCCGGCAAGAACACCCAGGGCGGCCGTCTTTCGGTGGAATTGCCCGTGGATTGCAGCAATGTGCAGCTTTACTGCGCATCCTGCAAGAAGGGTGCCCGCACCGGTGTCGCCTACACCGCCGACGGCGTGAAACAATTGGTCTGCAAGGGGTGCAAGAAGGCCGGTCGCTCCGGAGTCTTGCGCGTGATCGCCAAGGCGAACCCCAAGTACGCGGCGAAGTGACCCTGGAGGGGTGAGTTCCGATGGCTCGGCTTTTGGAGAAGTACCGCAGTGAGATCGTTCCCGTCCTGGCCAAAAAGCTGGGTCGGACGAATGTCAATAGTCTGCCAAAGCTTCAGAAAATTGTGTTGAACATGGGCGTCGGCAAGGCCCTGCAGGAGAAATCCCGCATGGAGCAAGCCGCTGAGCAGCTCGGCCAGATTGCCGGGCAGCGTCCTCAGGTAACCAAGGCCCGTCAGGCCGTGTCGGGTTTCCGGCTGCGCCAGGGGAACGAGATCGGCTGCCGCGTGACTTTGCGCGGCAAGCGGATGTACGAGTTCCTCGACCGCCTGATCAATTTGGCCCTTCCCCGTATCCGCGACTTCCGGGGTGTGAATCCCCGCAGTTTCGACGGGAACGGCAACTTCAGCATGGGTCTGACCGAACAGGCCGTTTTCCCCGAAATCAACCCGGACAAGATCACCTTCACGCAGGGTCTGGATGTGACCATTGTCACCTCCATCACCAAGGATGACGAGGCCCGCGAATTGCTGCGTGCCTTTGGCATGCCTTTCCGGGATTGATCCCGGGGCGCGGGATTCATCTGGGCGCGTTACAATCAGGATTTGGCACAGCGGAAGGCAGCGGAGAGTACAGGAACATGGCCACCGACGGCAAGAACGCGGGTTTCAGAAAGGCGCTCGCCCGCCTCGAGCAGCACCACAAGGAAATCCAGAAGAAGCCTGAGGATCGCCAGGCCAGCAAGGTGATGGCTCCCCGTGAGCGTATCCGCATCCGGATGCGTTGCCGCCTCTGTGGCCGCCCCCGCGCCGTCTATCGCAAGTTCGGCATCTGCCGCATCTGTTTCCGGAATTTGGCCAGCGAGGGCCTCATTCCCGGTGTGCGCAAGGCAAGCTGGTAACACCGCATCGATCAGGGATATTGGAGTCTGTTGAGCCATGATGACCGACACGATCGCGGACATGTTGACCCGCGTGCGAAATGCCAACCAAGTGGAACGCCCGGCGGTGGACATGCCCGCCACCAAGCTCAAGGCCGGTATCGCCCGGGTCTTGCGTGAGGAAGGCTTTATTTTGGATTATCAGGTCGGCAAGTCTGTGCCCGATGACCATGGCCACTCCACCTTCACCGAGGTCCCCGAGTCCGAGATTGGCGCCGGCAAGCTCACTCTCCGCGTGTACCTGAAGTATGGTGCCGAGGGCGAGAAGGTCATCCGTATGATCCGTCGCGACAGCCGTCCGGGCCGTCGTGTTTATCTGGCCAAGCGTGAGTTGGGTCGTGTGCTGGATGGG
>JAFMJU010000440.1 GCA_017853285.1 Gemmataceae bacterium | reverse complement strand
GCATTTTCATATTGTTCATGGAGTGGGTTCGGCTGGCAGCTTCACGCACCTTCTGCACTGCCGGCAGGAGCAATCCAACCGCAATGGCCGCCTGGGCTCCACCCACCCGCAAGTTTTCCGGCGGAATAGCCCCCTCAACTGAAACCACCTGACCCTGGCGCTTGAATTCCACCTTGCCTAATTTTTCCGCAAGTTCGGCCAAGGATCCCGCGTAATAGGAAAAGACGATTGCTCCCAGGGAGCCGTTAGCCTCCGCCGTTAATGGATTGCCAAGCGAACCAAACATTTCCTTCAGGCCAGGGGTATCACCAAAAAGCCCCGCCAAGGGAGCTACCCCTGCCAAGGCGGATCCCGCCTGTGCCAAGCCCCTAACCAAATCGGTTTCCAGTTTCCAGCTTTCCAGACTACTTTCAGCAAGTTTTTCATCGCGGTATAACACCACTCCCCTAGCTGTGGTAGTTTCACCCGAAAAACGTATACCAAGACCGGCCACCTCGGATCCTTTTAGGCTTTCCAGTGCGACCCCCACTGATTTTTGGATTTCTTCGGCAACTTGCCTTGGAAGGGCTGACAGGTCGGTGCTGATCCAAGCCGAAACCGTCTCAGAATCAGCAGCCTTTCGGACTCGCTCCCACACCGGGCGCCCCTCCTTGGGCAACTTTTTGAAAGAAGCCAGCGCGGCGGGAGGACCGAAGCCGATGGTTTTCGGATCCACCTGAATCACGCCGATGCCTCCTTGAGGCGGCACCAGAATTCCATCGGTTTCCTTCAAACCTTGGGCCAAGCCACTCTTCCGCAACAGTTCGCCCGCCTTCACCTCCGAGGCGAAACCCGCCAGGAACATCCCTTCTGGTTCTTGCGCCTTTTCCGGCATAAACAAAAGCCCCGAGAGGTGCCTCACCTCCGAAGGTTGCACCGGCAACCGCTTCAAAAATCCGTCTACCGCCTCACGGCCAGCGGCTTCCCAAGCCAACCGAAACGGCTCCACCAATGGCGAAGCTGCCAGCTCAGGCAATTTCACCTGAAACCAGGCCAGCGTCCCCTTGGGAAAGGAGGCCTCCTGGGCCAAACCGAAGCCATTCCAGAAAACAACCGCCAACATCACCAGGATTTGATTGCGCATTTTTATCCCACCTGCATCCGAAAATATTGTCTCAACGGGAACTGCTTGTCACGGTTTCGGCCGGGAATCAGGAACTCCCAATGGGGCACCACCATCCGCGCGCTCGATCATGACCCGCATGGCCAGTTCGGAGGTGTTGGTGGCAATTCTTCGTGCGGCCCCATCAAAAAAAACAGCATTCGCAAACTGTCTGTCGCCCACCCCCAAGGCGGGGAGCGGCTTGATTCCGTCGTAGGGCAAATCATCCGGCGCGGCCCAATTCACCGCATCCTTGGCCTCGATCACCGCAAGGGTATTTGACAGGCCATCTGTGAAAGCCGCAAATTTCAGCAAACCTTTCCAATTGGGCTGGTCCGGGCTCCACCCTCTGGGACTGTTCAACCAACCGGCCTTCTCGCCCACAAAAACCCGGTAATGGGTTTTATTCGTTGGTTTTTCCGGGTCGGCGAACACCTTGACCACCATTTCGCTCAATGGCTTGTTGTTTGGGCTATCCCAAGGCTCGTCCAGTTTCCATTTCCTGAACAACGCATCCTGCTCCATGAATGGCAGCAGAAGGACCCGCCATGAATAAAGCGGCTTTCCATCTTTGTCGACTACTGCCGCAGGCGGCAGGTACCCATACGCCGCCTCATGATTGTGCAACGCGATCGCGATCTGCTTCAGGTTATTCTGGCTTCGGGCGGAAACGGCCGCCTCGCGGGGGTTCACCGGCTTGGGCGCCTCAGGCTCACGCTCCATCTCCCGTGGTTCCGCCGGAACCGGTATCGGCCTTCCCTGTACGGGGGGCGGTTTCAAACCCATCTGCGCCTCGGCCATCCACCCGTAAAAACCCAATGCCATCATTGGGCCCATCAGGCCAACCTGGGAGGCATCCATAGAGAGTTTGGTGGAGACCGTTTTCCCCTCCCGTACCAACGGCACTTTGTCCAGGTCCTTCTCCAACAGGTTCAGGCCGCCCATTCCAAAGACAAGGGCCCCGTGCTCCGCCAGGGACTTGTCCGTCTTTTTCAACTCAGACCGAATCTGCTGGCGCCCCTGCTCGATCGCCCCCTGCCCCATTTTGCGGGCGTTTTCCAGGGCTTTCAAAGCGGCGGAGGACTCCTCCTCTGAGGAAAATCGCATTTCCGCCGAAACGACCAACGACTTGCCGGCCGCATCCAGGCTGATTGAAGTGCTGGACGCCTTTCCCAAGGCGGCAAATTCCTCAGGAATCGCCGCCCCCAAACCATCGGTGAAGGAGTTCTTGCTCACCCGGACGGCCATCTGGCCTGCCAGCATCCTTTCAGGTGTCACCGGGACTTTTTTGCGGCCAATGGCCTCCCTGACCTGCTTTTCCAGACCAAAAATCAGGGTATTTGGCTCCACCCGGGCCATCACCGGCCCGGCTTCACCGGCCCACCACAGACCCGCCTTCTTGTCGTATTCGACGGCCGAATTACCCAGAAACAAACGGGCTGCCTTTTCCATGTTGATGGGGGAGGCCGAGGATAGCGCCACCAAGAATTCGGGCATGCCATCCGGCCCCATCCAGACCCCGGCCGACACCTCCTCCAGATCCTCCAAACGCGGACTCATCCTGAGTTGCAAGAGCGAGTAGGCCGCGCCGCCACGGAGAACAGCCTGGCGGTAATCGGCAAACAATGGGCCGCGCCACAATGATTTGAAATCTACCCTGGCAATCAGGTTTGCCTCGGGAGGAACCCAGCCCAGCGTCTCACCGGGCTGACCCGCCCGGCAGAACCCAATGGCCAGCAGGCCGCACAAGGCGGCATGGAGCATCCGGATGGCGCGCATGCAAAACTTCCGCGGAGAAATCTTAAGGCCCCGCAAGAAATGACCCCGGGGCGATCTTTACACGCTAACTCGGCGGCTGGGCCCTGTAAAGCAACCGGCCTTTCACCCGTGAAACCGAAGCCCGAAAACACACCAAGGGCCCCGGGAAAGTCCCGGGACCCTTGGTGGCGTGGGGCCGCCTTGCGGCGGGTTCAAATCACTTGCAACGACGCCAGATGCTCAGGCAATCGCCCAGGTGATGACGGCTCACCGGAACGCAGGGAACCTCGCATTCCACTGGCTCGCAGCAAACCGGCTCGAGGTACTTCTCCACCCGGCAGCAGGTGCGGGTGCTTGGGCAGGCTTCCATGCGGCAGGTGGTCACGGGAACCTGGCGCACGCATTCCTCGGCCACCATCTTGCAGGTGGTGTGGGGAACCTGGCAAACCTTCTCCTCGCACACCATCCGGCAGACGGGCCTCTTCACAACATGGCACTGCTCCTCCGACACCATCTTGCAGACGGTGTAGGGCTCGCTCACCACCCGTTGCTCGGGAACCATCACGGTCTTCTGGCAGGTGACCATGTGGGTTTCCTGGCGGGGCACCATCTTGCAGGTGGTGTAGTGCTCCTGGCGGCAATGCTGCTCGTAGC
>JAFMJU010000439.1 GCA_017853285.1 Gemmataceae bacterium | reverse complement strand
AGAAAGCCGTAATCAACCGGTTGAGCATCGCAGTAAATGCCTGTAAAAAGCTCAAGGAACCACTCCCCCATATCCTGCTTGACGGTCCTCCTGGGCTTGGCAAGACCACCTTTGCCAATGTTCTACCCCATGAGCTGGGAACCACCCTGCAGATCACATCCGGGCCCGCTCTCACCAGGCCCGCCGACCTTATTCCTTTTTTGACGAACGCCGAGGAAGGCTCCATCCTTTTCATCGATGAAATCCACCGCTTGCCAAGAACAGTGGAAGAATTCATCTACCCGGCCATGGAGGATTTCCGGCTGGATATTGTCCTTGGTGAGGGTTTGGGTGCCCGCACTGTCTCAATGCGTCTGAAACGTTTCACCTTGATTGGAGCCACCACCCGAAGCGGGATGCTCTCCAATCCGATGCGCGACCGGTTCAAAATGCATGAGCATCTGGACTTTTATTCGGAGGAAGACCTGGCGACGATTGTCTCCGCCAACGCCCGAAAGCTTGAAACCGTTCTGGACAAAACAGCCGCCCTTGAAATCGCCAAGCGTAGCCGTGGAACCCCGAGAATCGCCAATTCCAGGTTATGGTGGGCACGCCAATACTCAGCCAGTGAAATGGATGGGCGGATCACACTGGAGGCCGCAAAAAAAGCATTGGATATCGCGGAAGTAGACGAGCAGGGGCTGGATAAACAGGACCGGCGGTATTTGCATACCCTATGTGGCGTTTTCATGGGTGGCCCGACGGGTGTCGAGGCCATCGCCGCGACCATGAACATTCCAACAGACACCTTGGCGGATGAGATTGAGCCGTACATGCTCCGTGAAAAATTCATCATCCGCACCCCAAGGGGCCGCGTGGCCACCGCAAGGGGATGGGCGGTTACCGGATCAGCCCCACCCGTTACCCCCCCTGCCGATTTTGGCGAAGCCGACCTTTTCGGGAACCACGGCGGAACGGGAATGCCATGAAACCTATTTCCCGTTACCTCTCAGCCACCTATGGAATGCATGGTTCTGGCTGGTTTGATGAAGTGCTCGGCGTGCATCTCGTGGCCCGCCGCTTTGTGCCAAACCGCTTGGGTGACAGCCTGGACCAACCTTTCCCTATCCCAACTTCCCTTTTCTGGTCGGATTATCGGCAGCAAGTCGGTTTCCCCCATGGAAAACAGGCAGGATTTGAACTTGCCGTCAGCGGTCAGCCGCAAGCGATCACAGGAACCGCAAAATGGTTCACTGACACTCGCGATAATTCCCACCAAACCGGATTTGACTTGGAAGAGTCGCGCGGTGGCTGATTTGAATTGATTGGGAACCGGAACCACATCCCCTAATGTGTCCCGAATCAAATCCAATAATTCGCCGGCGGAAATAAAGGATCCCCGGTCGTAATTCCCCGCACCGATCGGCATGGATTCAATGAATCTTGGCCGCATACCCCTCCGATGGGCGAATTCGATCAAAGCCCCCACCTCCCTTTCATTGATCCCCCGCAACAGGACGGAATTGATGGCCGTTCCCTGAAAACCCGCGGAGATACCAGCTTCCACCCCCGCCAAAACCCGGCCAAGCTCGTCCCTTCGCGTCAGCCTTTTGAACACCGCAGGATCCAGGGTATCCAAGCTGATCGTCAATCGATCTAGACCGCTTTTCTTCAATTTTTCCGCCCACTTTTCCAGCAAAATCCCATTCGTGGTGAGAGTCAATTCCTCAATTCCGGATATGGATTTCAAATCAAATACAATCTCATCCAGATCACGCCGCAACAACGGTTCCCCACCGGTGAGTCGGACACGCTTCACCCCCAACTCCACCAAGGTTGAAACCACCCATAACAGTTCCTTTTTTTTCAAAAGGCTTTCCGCGGGCAAAAAAGTCGCCTCTTCTTCCATGCAGTATCCGCAACGCAAATTGCACCGGTCCGTTAGGCTTACTCTCAGGCTGGAGTGGGACCGCCCGAAGGAATCCTTCAATGGGTGGGCCATATTCCCCGCGACCGACATGCTGGCCGCGCGGTTCAATTGTCCGGACATCTCCAGAGCGATTCGACTCATTGCCCCGCATCCGTTTCAGGGGCGCCCGGATGAACCCAATCCACCCGCCCGTCGGGCGAGTGGTCTCTTTTCCAAATCGGAGCCGTCTGTTTTATCCGATCCATGATCCAGGAACAGGCTTGGAAGGCCTCGCTCCTGTGCGGGGCTGAAACCGCGATTCCCACCGCTGATTTCCCAGGTACCACCTGACCTAAACGGTGAACAATACGCGCCTTACCCAACGAGAACCGCCCCAAGGCCTCCTCCCCGATGCGAATCAACTCTTTTTCAGCGAGGGGCTCATAGGCCTCATAAAAAAGACTTTCAGTGCTTTGGTTCCCAGTTCGAGACCTGACATTTCCCAAAAAAACCACCACTGCTCCATCGACACCGTCATCCAATTTTTCCAGCAGATGATCCGGGTCGATATCTCCGTTGGTCAACATTACCCTCAATTTTTCACAACCACCGCTGACAGGGGGAATCAACGCCACCTCATCCCCTTCTCTGACAAAATCCTCCAACCGGGCAAATGCACCGTTGACCGCGAAATTTGAACACCGTAGCCAAGGTTCCAGCCAGGGATACTCCCTTTCCATGCTAGATCTCAATTCGCCGACAGTTGCCCCCGATGAAACCATAACCTCCAAGGAAGGCTCCCTGGCCAGTTCCTTTATTCTGGCAAACAAAAGGATTTTGATTTTCATCGCCTCTTTCCAGCCTGAATCAACCCTGGAAAATCCCGGGGAGGATATCCATAGGCAGCAGCAATGATTTCCAAAGGATGGAACACTGGGCGGGAATCACCATGCAGCATCTGCATCCTGCAGGAACTGCATTCGGATGAGCCCAAGGATGCTTTGCCCTCACGCCATTTGGAGAGCATTGGTTTGCCAATTTGAAGGCTCGAAGCCAAATTCGGTTTTTCCATACCCCAAAGCCCGGCCATTCCTGAACAGGAAACATCCAGTACACGAACACTGGCCCCTGGAATCAATTTCAGGATTTCAGGCCCAGCCGGCCGCCTACCCAAAGCCTTGACATGGCATGGCACATGGTGGTCAACCGCGATCGAAAGCATTTGGAAATCCGTTTGCATCAAACCCTGATCCAGTAGATCCAAAAGAAAAGAGGTGGCCTCGACCACTTGGGAGGCCACCAATCTGGATTCCTCACCCGGGATAAGGCGCGGCAAATCCTTTCTAAGGAAAAGGGCAGCGGTAGGTTCGGTACAAATGATCGGAAAGCCCTCCCGGGCCAAATCCGCAAAAACCCGGAGGTTGGTTTTTGCCTGTTCCAAGGCGGTTTCCCGGTCACCCACCACCATTGCGGCGAACCCCGAGGACCCCTGATTTTTTGGAACATGGGCCTCGATCCGATTGTGATGCAGGATTTTCACAAGGGATTCGGCAATTTCAGGGCGGTGGTAATTGGCAAAATAATCCACAAAAACCGCGGCGCGCATCCTGGGCGAAACCGGGGGGTGATCCCAACCTTTTTTCCTGGATATTTCAAGAAATGGCCTTTTGGTAAAAGCA
>JAFMJU010000438.1 GCA_017853285.1 Gemmataceae bacterium | reverse complement strand
ACCGGAGGGATAACAGTCGCTCACTTTTCCATTCGTTTTGACCGGCCATCGATTCCAATCCGCCGCGGGCCGCCAGCAGCGCTTCAGCCTGTTTTTCCAGCCCGTGGAGGACAGTTCGAATTTTTTTCCAGGTGAGTCCGTACAGCAAAACCGTCAACAGCCCGCAACAGGCGACCCCCAACGAATCCGCCTGCCCGGAAATCCATTGGATCAGGGTGACCAGATTGGCTGCCCCCAGTGCCAATCCGATTGCCACCCAAAAGCCAGCCGGTCCTCTCAAGGAAGAATCCGCCCAGACCAAAGTGGAATCCAGATCCTGCCCGACCTGCAATGCTCCCGATTTTTCAACCAAATCCAGTCTGGAATCCCAATTTCCCGCCAATTCACGCACAGAATCCTGTCTTGGTTTCAGGTGTGCCGGGGAACCGGGAGCCACCAGCCATTGGGCCAACATTTTTTGGCCCAAACGGGTGCGGGCGATGCACAAGGATTCAAAAAGTGACCCCACACCCACGATGTCCAGGTCGGCGGCGTAGGGATGGTCCTGGGACACGAGATCCCCACCGCCGATTCCCTTGCCTTGCCAGCGGTTGTCCAATCGCGCCAGGGACCAGTCATGCAGGGCCAACCGGAACTGGTTTCCCAGCATCCGGCGGTGGAGGACTTCATGGACGAAAAGCAGCCCGAAAAAGACCACCCCCACCGGAACCAGTGCCAGCCATGGCCAACCGGGGGAGCCGAATACCAGCCAAAGCCCTGCCAAAAACAAAACGAAAACGGCCAAACGAAACCCGCTCAGGACCCGAGACCAGCTTCGCAATCCTTGTCCCTTGGTTTCCTCCTGTTTCCGGGAAACGACAAGGAAATCCATGGTGGTCCTGTCTTTGGGTTGCGGATCGGAGCTGGTTGGACTGGTTTCAAGGGGCATGGATGGGCGTTTTGAACTGTTGGTTGAGAAACGGGAATCGTTCCAGCCGGCAAATTCCGAAACGGATAGCCGGATTGGAGGAGCGTGCCAGGACCGGATGCTTGACCCGGACCAACGCCAACGGGATTATAAACGGTCCCGCCGGAGAATTTACCCATGTTTTCCCTTTCCACCAGTCGCCGTTCCTCCGGTTCTACCGCAAGGTCACGGAGGGAAATCCTACGGATCGGGGGTTTGGCCGGAATGGTGGGGGGATCGCCCCTGACGGGATTGGCCCATGGACAAGGTGCCGCCCAAGCCAACAGCCAGGGTGACATCAGCGGGATCATGCTGTTTCTGGTGGGTGCCCCCAGCCACATCGACACCCTGGACCCCAAACCCGACGCGCCGCTGGAAGTCCGTGGCCCCTACAAGCCGATTGCAACCGCGGTTCCAGGTATTCGGGTCACGGAAATCCTGCCTCAGGTGGCTCGACAAGCCGACAAGTTTTCCATCATCCGGTCGGTTTATTTTCAGGGTGCTGCGGTCCATGACACCGGGCACCAATTCATGCAGACGGGCCGCGCGTTCACAGGGGGCATTGAACACCCCCATGTTGGAAGCGCACTGAACCACCTGAAACCGGGAACCGAGGAAATCCCGGGACATGTCTTGATACCCAGACCCATCGGCAAAACCGGCGGGAACCAACCCCATGGCCAATCCGGCGGTTATCTGGGAAGGAAATACGATCCATTCGTGCTGGGGACCGACCCTTCCGATCCCAAATTCAAGGTACCGGACCTGCTCCCCCCGGACTACCTGGGTGATGTGCGTGTGGATCGTCGCAAACGCCTGAGGCAGGTGGTGGAGGACCACCTCAAATTGGCGGAAACCTCAACGGCGGGCAAGCAGACCCGGGAAAGTTTTGATCAGGCCTTCCGCATCATGGCAAGTCCCGCAACCAGGGAAGCGTTTGACCTGCACAAGGAACCTGATTCCGTCAGGGATCGCTATGGGAGAACCCGTTTTGGCCAATCCTGCCTATTGGCCAGGCGGCTGGTTGAGCGGGGTGTGCGTTTTGTGACTGTGAACATGTTTGAGACTGTTTTTGACGAGGTGACCTGGGACATTCACGGGAGCCGCCCCTTCACAGACATCAATGAGATGGCTCGCCTGGTGGCTCCCAGTTTTGACCAGGGTTATAGCGCGCTACTGGAAGACCTCGCCCAGCGGGGCATGCTTTCAAAAACAGTGGTGACAGCATTGGGCGAGTTTGGCCGCACTCCCAAGATCAACCCCGCCGGCGGCAGGGACCACCATCCGGGCTGTTGGAGCATGCTGGTTTCGGGTGGCAAAATCCGGCCGGGCATGGTGGTGGGCGCCTCGGATGAATTGGGTTACGCCCCGAAAAGCAGGCCAGCCAACCCGCAAATGGTCGCCGCGACTCTTTACAAGGCACTTGGGGTCAACCCCCATACCGAGCTGACAGGGCCCCAGGGAAGGCCGATGCCCCTGGTGGATCATTCGATCGAGCCCCTCAACGAATTGTTTGGAAGCTGACCATGACCAACCTGCTTGCCGGATTGCTGGTTTGTCTTCCCATGCAAACCGGGGAGGCCCCCGGAACCATCCGGGTCTATCCCGAACAAATCCAGTTGCATACCCCGTTTTCGACCCAGCGTGTGCTCGTGGTGCGCGAGTCCGATGGGGTGGCCATCCGTGACATCACGAGTGAATGTCGATTGGAGCCTGAGGATGCGCGTAAGGTCCGGATTGAAAACGGGCATAATTTGCGACCGCTTGCGGATGGGAAAACCGTCCTGCGGGTGAGGCACTCGGCCTCGGGGCATGAACAGCAGGTGCCGGTGTTAGTGAGTGGAATGGCGGAATCGACCCCCTCATTCCTACGGCATGTGCAACCGGTGATGACCCGGCTAGGGTGCAATTCCGGGGCCTGCCACGGAGCCCTGGCGGGCAAGGGCGGCCTGAAACTATCCCTGCGGGGATACAACCCTCAGGGAGACCACCACGCGATGGTGGAAGAGCTGTTGGGACGCCGGTCCGATATCCTTCAGCCCGATCGAAGCCTCCTGATCCGCAAACCCCTCAACCAGGTCGCACATGGGGGCGGAAAAAAATTGCGTGAAAACAGTCTCGAACATGAGATTCTCAAACGCTGGATCGGGTCCGGCGCACCTTTTGGCACAGGGGAGAAAAACCCGGTTTCCGGTCAAAAACCCAAAAACCTGGTGATGCTGCCTGGCGTGATCCGGCCAGGCAATGGTGGAAAAATGCATCCCCTGGTGATGGCCGAATTCCCCGATGGTAGCCGTGAGGATGTGACACACTGGGCCAAATTCACCTCCACAGATGAATCCGTCGCGGGTGTGGACGAGGAGGGCGTGGTCCTCGGCATCGGGGCGGGTGAGGGGTATGTGACCGCCTGGCACTCCGACCGCGTGGCCGTGCACCGTGTCAACCTGCCATTTGGCCCACCTGGCAATGCGGGAGCGGAACTGTTTCGCCCGATCAACCAGATCGACCACTGGGTCCAGGCCAAGTGGAACGAGTTGGGGCTGAAACCGGCGGAACTGTGTGGGGATGAGGCGTTTTTGCGGCGTTTGTGGCTGGACCTGTTGGGAACCCTGCCATCGCCTGCT
>JAFMJU010000437.1 GCA_017853285.1 Gemmataceae bacterium | reverse complement strand
AGGATCAGCGCCTGGGCGTACTTGGAATCATCCCCTCGGCTCCACGCGTTGAGGAAAGGTAACAAGAAAGAAGCGGTCTTCCCGGTCCCGGTCTGCGCCTGACCGATCACATCATGCCCTGACAAGGCAAGCGGAATGACACCCGCCTGGATCGGGGTGGGCTTTGTGTAGCCAGCTCGGTCCAGGCTGGCCAAGGTTTCGGGCCGAAGACCCAATTCCAGGAATGTCGTGCCGGCTGCCCCCTGCCCTTTGCCAGCCGTCTCCTCGGCTTTGTCCTGCATCTCCATGCTCTTAATGGGTATCCCGTGTGATTTGGATTGGCTTGTCTATCCGGCGCTTCCCGGATTCGGACCGCGACAACCTCCGCTAAAGATGTGAGGCTAGATCAAGCAGTCAAATTCTATCCTAAATCATTCCTCCAACCCTGTCCATATGGTATCCCGGTTTGCTTCCTGGTCACTATCCAAGAAGAATACCTTCCAGGGGAAAATCCCCCGCCACCCGACAGGAAGCCTGGAATGAGACTCGACGACCTCAAGGAGGGATCCGAACTCGGCGTGCTCATCGTGGGTGCCGATGCGCCCGGCCTGTTTGCGGCGGCCTACCTGGCTCATCTGGGCGTCGGCTCCGTGGTGATCGATCCTGAATACCAGCCTGCCATTTTTTCCCATGCCACCGTGCTGCAGGCCCGTTCACTGGAAATCCTCCGCCTCATTGGCCTCGATCAGCAGGTCATAAGTCGGGGCCGCATGCTCGGCGAATTGGAAATACTGCACCAAACCAAGTCCTTGGCCCGCCTGCAATTCTCAGCCCTCCCATCCCCCTACCCGTTTGTTCTTTCCATTCCCCAGGCCTCCGTGGAGGAAGTCCTCCAAAATCACCTCGACAATCAAGGGATCCCCGTGTTGCGCGGGGTCCGCCTCACCAGTCTGACTCAGCAGGAAGGGAGCCCCGGCGTGCGCGTGGGGCTCTCCTTGCCCGGCGGAAAGGTGGTCAACATCCATGCCCGCCAAGTGATCGGTTGCGACGGGTCGGCAAGCAAGGTTCGCATGCTGGCCGGAATCCCATTCCCTGGAACCGAAATACCCCTGCGACTGGCTAGCCTGGATGTGGCCCTCGATGGGGGTGGAGGATTCATCCCCCAAGACCGCCAACAACTGCACCTCCATGAGGACGGCTGGCTGCTGGTCAACCCGTTGCCCTGCCAGGGAATGTTCCGCCTGGTCCTGGAGCGCGCGGTTCCGGCATCAGGTCACGATTCCACCCGCCCTGTTGCCTCCAGAAAGCCATTCCCTTTGTGCCCGGTGGAAGAACTGGAACAGTTGGTCCAAAAGCGGACCGGCAGTCCGGCCCTGCGTTTCACTTCCATCCCGGTCGGCCGTGAAATAGTCTGCCATTCCCGGATCACGCCCTCTTTTCGCAAGGGCCATGTTTTCCTCGCGGGGGATGCAGCCCATATCCACACCCCATTGGCAGGCATGGGGATGAACCTGGCCCTGGTGGACATGGCCAATCTGGCTTGGAAACTGGCCCTGGTCGAAAAGGGCCACGCCTGGCCGAAAATCCTCGACAGCTACCACGCCGAGCGTCACCCCGTGGTTCGTGATCTGGCGAAACGGCTTGTGGATCTCGAATCCTTCAGCCCTTCCCTCAAGGGGCTGGCCCGTTCCCTGTGTGACGGACTCCAGCGGTTTCTGCCCAACCTGCAGGCCATTGAGGAGCAGGGCGCCCTCCAGTTCAGCCGACTCCATGTCGACTACCGGGAAAGCCCCCTGGTGCGTGAAAGTCAGGAATCCTTGCTCGAGGCCTTGTTCAGCCAAGGCCCGGGCGGCGTGGGCCTGAAAGCATGGCGAGCCTTCCGCAAGGGTCTCCATGCCGGGGAAAGGATTCCAGCCCTCCCGTGGCCCGGCGACTCCCCATCCGGACGAACCCTTCTCGACCTCCTGGTAGATGGAAAACACCACGCCTTGGCCTTCGCCGGCCCCCGCGCGGATCAATCAACCCTGGAAAATACCGCCCAGTTGGCCCGAGCCATCCAGACCCGTGGTCCCGGTATCGGCCAGGTCGTGCCCCATTTGGTGGTGGGTAGCCAATCTCCGGAAATTCCCCAGGCACTGACCGAGGGCCTGGACCTGGTTCGGGATCAAAACCACCAACTCGCCGCAGACCTGGGGTTCCAATCCTCCGGGATTTGCGTCATCCGCCCGGATGGCCACCTGGGTTTCCATGGCCAGCCCGCCGAGTTCGACTCCCTGCAGGAATGGCTTGCGAGCATCTTCACCCAGTAATCCCATCGGATAACCACCATGCCATCCAAAGCCAGGGATATACTCGTCCGCGATTTCAATTCTCCCGATGGGGAAGGTGCCCAAGCCTTGGGCCCCTATCAACTGCAGCCCCTGATCCTGCGTGAGGAACAGGGTGCCACCACCGCGTGGCGTGTCCGCATCGATCCGGGCGCCAAAACGCCGGCCAGTTATCACGCCCGCTCCGAGGAACTCTACCTGGTCACCGCTGGCGATGGCACAGCGTGGCTCAACGGCCGCGAAATTCCGCTGAAAACCGGCACATTCCTGCGCCTCCCGCCGGGCACCACCCACGCTTTTCTGGCTGGCCCGCGCGGCCTGGAAATGCTCGATATCCACGCCCCAGGCTGCTGGCCCGACCACGACACCTTCTTCCTGGGCCCCCGCGACTGATTCCTCAACCGGCGACCGCTGTCCCTGCCCGGTTATTTGCACGCCTTGTGTGGGTGGTGGGTGTGGTTACGATGGGGCAGGGTGATGCAACCTGACGGGGGTGTGAAACCTGATGGATTCCGGGTGGCCTGGCGGGGGAAACCAATCCCCGGATGATTTTGATTACTCCAGTGGCGTTCCAACCCGCCGCATCCTTTCCCCGGAATCAGAGAATCCGGAGGGCGCCCCTTCATCGGTGCCCCTCTTCCCCGCCGAGGAAGCCTTGGTGGCGGTCCGCCTGGCGGTCCCCGGGGCGTTCCTTGTCTTCGCTGGTATTTTCAACCTGCTCGTTTCCGGTGTCCTCCTGTTCGCGGGCATCGCCCTGGCCCAGGAAAATCCCGACGAAATCCTGACCCGCATGCGGCAGGACAATCCCCGTCAGGCCGAGGCCCTCGAGGCGCAACTCGCGCAAGCCAACATGACTTGGGAAAAGGCCATTTCCGTCTACCGCGTCGGCTTTATCGTCGCCGGCGGGTTGGGTATCGTCAGCGGCCTGCTTGGCATCTGGGGTGGCCGATCCATGGCGCGCCGGGCCAACCATTCCATGGCGCTTGCCGGGGCTTTGGCCACCGCCATCCCCTGCATCACCCCCATGGGCTGCCTGATGCTCGGTCCCATCTTCGGCTTTTGGGCCCTCATTGTCCTGATGCGGGAGGATTCATGGCGGGCGTTTGGTCGCTGATCCTCGCCAGCCTCTGCCTGGCTGCCCCCTTCCAATCTGCTGATCCACCGCTCCGCTGGGGATGCGATCAGGAGGGCGGTGCCCCTTACTGCTTTCTGGATGGAAAACTCGAGCGCGTCGGGTTCGAGGTCGATATCGTCCGCGAACTGGAAAAGAAG
>JAFMJU010000436.1 GCA_017853285.1 Gemmataceae bacterium | reverse complement strand
ACTGGAAGTGGGTGTCATTCACTTCCACCCCGGAGGCGGTCAAACGCTGGGCGAGCGTCCATTCAGTGATAACCGGATGCGTTGGCGGCCCCCCGAGGGTGGCGTTGAACTCAACCTTTCCCAGGGATTGCGCCAATGAAGTGCGATTGGTGATGACCAATGGATGGTCGTGTTTCTCGTGTATCCAAAAAAAGGACAGGCCCTCCTCACCGCAGATCCGGCGGAAGAATTCCAAGTCGGTTTCCTGGTATTGGACGCAATATTTGCGGTGGCGCAGATCGCCGAAGACCCTGAAATCGCCACCGCCGACCGTGGACAATAGCCCGGTCAGGATTTCCCTGGCACCAATATCCTGGAAAACCCGGGATCTTTTGGTGAGCCCAAGCAGGTGGAGCCGCGGACGGATGATCGCCGAATAGCGGTCGAACACCTGGTCTTGGGAATGCTTGCGGAACTCAAAAACCACCCCGTGGAAAAGGCGTTCAGGAAATGAGTCATCCTTGCAGGGCCTTTGAAACCGCAAGCCCATGGGCTGGCCCAGAATTTTATCGAAGGGGATTGGTGAGCCCTTTTTGGCCACAAGGTTGACCGTGAATTCGAAGCCGCGGTTCAATTCCTCGCGCCCCGTAATGCCGGTGGCCAGAAGGAGGTCAGGGTCCAGGGTGGTGCTTACCACCAAGGGTGAACCTTTTTGGGTGAAAGTGGTCATGGGGGATCCCCTTCACTGAAATGAGGTAGCGCGGGTTTGATTGGTTGGGGCTGGGAACCTAACCAAGGACAGGGTTCAAACCCGTCGCGTGGAAGGGGCCGTCCGCAAGCAGCATCCATCTTCAGAAACCAATCCAGTCCGGCGTACCGGCATTCCTTCGACATGAAACCTTTCCATGCTGGAGGCGGTTTCTAAATGTGAATATCTTAATATATATGAGTATACGAACCGAATTTTTTCCGGTTCATTCCAATCAATAAATTACGAAAAACGAGGTGTTAGTCAGCGGTACCATTAGGGGTTTTCAGCGATACTTTTGGAGCCAAGGGCAGGGAGTTTGGAAACCTAATTGCCCCACCCAGTGGAATTCAAAGCACCAAACGAACCATGCAAACAACGGGGAGAATGGCTGTTTCCCTACCGGGAAAATGGTTGCGCCTCTTCCCAATTCACCTGCAGGACACCGCCGGTCTGGCGGACCATGTCGGCGAGGAGGATGCAGCGGAGGAACTGGATGCGCTCCCATTCGCGGACCATCTGGCCGGAGGCGGCCAATAGTTGGGATTCGCTTTCGGTGAAGATCTTGCCTGAGAGGCCATCGATGAATTCGCGGGCCTGGATCGCCCTTTCGGCGAGGATTTTGGTGTTGGCCTGCACATCGGCATATTCCTCGAAGGTGCGGCGCATTTGCAGGCGGACGAGGTTGTGGATGGATTCCTCGACGCTGCAGGCCCGGTCTGCCAGCAGGCTCGCCCTCGCCACCCGCACCCGCCTGGGACCCGCCAGGTTGTGGGGGGTCTCCAGTCCGGGGACCGAGGGGCGGACGATCAACTCACCGCGTTCGGCGGGAGGTATGGGGATGTTCTTGGTGTCGCTGTAGCCGGCGAAGGTGGGAACGCTTTTGCGGAAGAAGGCGAACTGATCCTGCGCGCGGACCTCCCACTGCATGGCCTCCCTGCCAGCCCGGGCCTGTCGGAGCTCGCCGGAGTGATCCTCCACCAGCTTGATCAATTCGGGGAGGGACAGAACCGGGGAGGCCGCCGGCAGTTCGAGGGAGGCGGTCACCGGCTGGAAGCCCAATTTGGTGGCTCCGCCCATCTCCTCGACCAGCAGGGCGATCGATTCGCGAATGCCCGCCCGGGCGTCGTTGGCCTTGCCCTGAATGAGGGCGTGCTCGATGCGGAGGCGCATCAACAGGTTTTCCTGTTCGGAGTTCCATTTGCCGGTGGCCTTCTGCACCAGCTTTTTGGTGGCCAGGGCCTTTTCGGTGCGGCCCATCAGTTGCTCGATCGGCTCGATGAACGCCAGGAGCCGCTTGGCGTAGACCTGGGTGAAATAGGCGCGGCGCACCATGTAGAAGGTGTCCTCCACCTGCTGGTCGAACCCCACGCGGGCCCGCTCGAGGCCGATGTCGGACTGGTGGACCCGGGCGGCCAACGGTGGGCTAAGCCGGCCGAGGGGCCGTAGACGCTCCATGTAGCGGGACTGGACCTCGGCCGACTCCTGGCTGGAGAGCTCGGCGTGGATGCGGGGCTGGTTGGCGAGGGCGATTTCGAGGCATTGGGCCAGCGTGACCGGGCGGGGTGGCAGGTTTTCCGGCAGGAGTTCGTCGGAGTCGATCTCCTGGGCTTTCGCCTGAAAGGCCAAGGACAGAATGGCCTGGAGCGCCAGGAGGCGGGGCAAAATCCCATATCGGGTGTGGCGCATGGGGATGGCCCGCTGGAAACAGAGGGGAAGCAACCTCAACCATGCCGGTGGTTCTTGAGTCCAAGGTGAAAAGGCAGGGGAAAAAGAACTTTTACCGGAAGGAACATGCGGAAAGACCCGAAGACGCCTCCCAAATTGAAGCGGGAAAATACCGCATGAGGTGGTGGTGCCTGCGGATTTGCCGGCATTGGCTGGGGATGTTGAAATGAATGCCTGCGGCACGCCACCCGGGCATGCGCATGGTGTTGCGGTTGCCCAAAAGGATGGCGGGTGTATTTGTCGGGCAGCCAGCCAGATTGGTTTTTTCGTTGCAGGATGAGGCTTGGGTTTATAAAGGGATGTCCAAACCGGTAGTGGTTTACGGAGTTTGCGGGGAGGGTCTGGGACACGCGGCCCGGGCCCTTGCGCTTATCGAGCGGCTGGAACAAGACACGACGGTTCATATCCTCACCTGCGGCGAGGCCCATGATTTTTTCAGGAAGCAGGGGTATCCCCGCCTCCACAGGATTCCCGGCATCACATTCGCCAAAAAGGGGCAGTCGATCGATTGGCCTGTTTCCGTGGTCCAGTGCTTTGAATATGTATTGGGAGGCGACAGCCATTTGTCCCGGGTGGCCCAAATATTTGAGGCAATCCGGCCTGACATCGCCGTGACGGATTTCGAACCCCTTGTCCCGAGAATCGCCCTGCGGAAACGGGTGCCGGTACTGGGGATCGACAATCAGGCCAAGATCAGCCGGTGTGTGCTGCAAGACCTGCCGGCAGGGCTACGGTTTTACCAGTTGATCACATCGGCGCTGATTGATTGGCTCGTGCCCCGCCAGGTGCCCCGGGTGGTTTCCTGCTTTCATCCGGAATATTGCAAGCCGAACAAGCCTGTCCGGGCGGTTGTGGGCCCCCTGCTTCGGAATTCGGTCACGCGACTGCGTCCCACGGATGGCGGTTTCGCCCTTGTCTATTACAAGGAAGTTGTGGGGGAGTGCCTGTTCCGTACCGCCGAATGTTTGGGGATGCGCACCGTTGTCTATGGCGGGTGCGAGCATGCCCACCGTTGGCCCGCCTTTGAATTCCATCCCCATGGGGCCGGTTTTGTGGAATCGCTGGCCGCCTGCTCCATCCTGGTCTGCCCGGCGGGGAACCAACTGCTGGGGGAAGCAGGCTTA
>JAFMJU010000435.1 GCA_017853285.1 Gemmataceae bacterium | reverse complement strand
ATGTGAAGGTGCTGGAACGGATCCAATGCCCGGTGCATGGCTTTTACGGTGGCAATGACAACCGCGTGAATTCCACACTGGAGAAGACGACCGAGCAGATGAAAGCGGCGGGCAAAAAATTCGAACCCGTGCTGTATGACCAGGCCGGCCACGGTTTCATGAGGGCGGGCCAGGCTCCGGATGCCTCCGAGCCAAACCGCAAAGGCAGGCAGGACGCCCTGCGTAGGTTGGTGAAGTTGCTGGAAGGCCTTTGATTGGCCAGGTAAAAGCGGTTTAACCTGGGCCCCGGGCGTTGACCTGGGGCCCAGGTTGTTTTGCGCTACCCAATCGCAAAAAAGGCAAAAAGGCCCACCTTGCCGGTTTGGATATCACTAAAATGAGAAAAGACTAAAAAATCCGCCCGATTAGCCTCCCGGCCGTTCCGGAGTTCGTCTTTTTATGGCTTCAGTCTCCCCAGCCCCACCTCCCTCCTCCACAGCCGAAACCAGGGCCAAAGGCGGTTTTGCTGAGCATCCGGCGCTGCTGCTTCAGGCGGTTGACCGGGTGAATTCCGTCTATTTGGGCAAACCCGAATTGGTTCGCCTTGCCTTCATCTGCCTGCTGGCGGAAGGGCACCTGCTGTTGGAGGATGTTCCCGGCACAGGCAAAACCTTGTTGGCCCAGGCATTGGCCAAGGTGGTGGGCGGTACCTTCCACCGCATCCAGTTCACCCCCGACCTTTTACCCTCGGATCTCTTGGGAACCAGCGTGCTGATCGAGGGCACCGGCGAATTTGTCTTCAAGCCCGGACCCATCTTCGCCCAGTTCATCCTCGCCGACGAGATCAACCGGGCCAGCCCCCGCACCCAGTCCTCCCTGCTCGAGGCGATGGCCGACAGGCAGGTCTCCGTTGATGGCAAAACCCACCCCCTGGGCCGCACCTTCTGCGTGCTGGCCACCCAGAACCCAACCGAATTCGAGGGCACCTACCCGCTACCAGAAAGCCAGCTGGACCGTTTTTTGGTCAGGTTGCACATGGGTTATCCCGACCGGGAGGCCGAGCGGGCCATTCTCGAGGGGCACCGGACCGGCGAGCCTGTGGAGGGGTTGGAACCCGTGCTCAGCACGGAAATCCTGGCGACGCTCCAGGCCGAAACCCGGGCGGTCCGTTTCGACAAGGCAATGGCCGACTACCTGCTCGACGCCGTGGAAGCCACCCGCCGGCATCCCGAAGTACGCGTTGGAGCAAGCACCCGGGCAGCACTGGCGCTCTACCGGGCCGCTCAGGCCAGTGCCTTTTTGGAAAACCGGAAATTTGTGATCCCCGATGACATCAAACGGCTGGCCGGGCCGGTTTTGGCGCATCGCCTCCTGTTGCGCCATGCGCACGGGCCGGAGCATGGCATGCAGGCAGAAGCCCTGCTGGCCCGGATGATGGAAAAGGTCCCCGTTCCCGTCTGAGCGTTTCTGGCTGGTTGATGGCTGATGGATTCCGGAGGTGGTGGGGTGCTCGCGCGCTGGCCGGAACGGGCAGGGGTGGTTTGGCTGCTCGTCGCCCTGTTCCTCATGATGCTGGGTCTTGCCAAGGGCATTCCGCCCCTGCTGCTGCTGTCGGCGACCCTTGTCGCCGCCTTCCTTGTCAATGTGCTGTTCGCCAGCTTTCCCCTGCGGCGGTTGGAGGCGGGCATCACCGAAGATGGGGATCTTGTGGCAGGCGAACCCGGCCTGGTGGTGTTCCAGGTCTGGTCTGCCAACCCCGTTTCCTCGGATGTCCATTTCTACCTGAAAGGGTCGGAGGATTGGGTGGGCCTGCCCGGTCGGATGACCAGCGGCCAGCCCTGTCGCCTGCGCTTGGAGGCTCATCCGGTCCGTCGCGGTTGGATGGAGCTGCCACCTTTGGTTGTGGCCACTTCCTACCCCTTCGGCCTGGTGCGTTGCGTCAGGGATCTCTGCCGCGGCCAGAAAGCGCTTGTGGTTCCTGCCGCCGGCAAGGTGCAAACTGCAGGCATGCTCCGTTTCCTGGAGCGCAGGCAGGCCCGCCAGGAACTGGAAACACGCGCCAACCGTGTCCGCCCGTCCAGTATGGGAGAGTTCCACGGGCTGCGCCCCTGGCGGGCTGGTGATTCCAGTCGGCTGATCCACTGGCGCACCTCCGCCCGTTTCGGGCAGCCCATGGTTCGGGAACATGAGGCCCCGGGCCGTCAGGCGCTTTTGGTGTTGGTGGATCCGGGTTGCCTGCCTGGGGAATGGCCGGTCAACGAGCAGGCGGAATGGGAACGGATGCTGCGCCTGGCCGCGGGCATCGTCAGGGTGTGGCTGCGCGGTTCAGACCGTTGGTTGGGTTTGGCGGTGGCAGGCAGGGAGCCAGCCTTTTTCCATTCGCAGGGTGGGGCTGGCGAAAATGAGCGGGCAATGCTGAGGGCGTTGGCACTGTGTGATCCCGCCCCCAGCCCGCCGGAATGGCCTGAACCTCCCGCCAACCTTCCCGCCAACCTGCTCACCCTGCGCCTTTGCCGCGAGTCGGCTCCCGAACCCACGGGCCGTTTCGGAATGATGTCTCGTCGGGATTTGCTCGCCGGGAAGGTGGGTTCCCTCCCATGGTTCGAGGATGTGGATGCTGAGGCCACCATCCGGGTTAGGGAGGCCGCCCCATGACCAACGAAAGGCATGCGTTGGCCTGGTTGCATCTGGCCCTGTTCACTGCGAGCCTGTTGCTGTTGGTCGCCTGCAGGGACTTCGTGGCCTGGTACTGGCTGGCTGGGATCGGAAGCGTGGTGGCCGCCGGCTTGTGGTGGCAGCAGGCAACCTTCGGCAACCGGCCCATGCCCGAGTGGATTGGCAATCTGCTTGGTGCTTCCATCGCCGTCCTGGGTGGGGCTTGGGCTGTCGGTCAGGCGGGCGAATTGCAAGGCTTGCCCAGGCCTGTCGCTCTGATCCCCTATCTGGGCCTCTTGGTCCCCCTGCTGATGCTTATAAAGCTGTTGAAACGCCAGATCCCAAGGGATTACTGGGTCCTGCAGGGTATGGGTGTGGTGATGGCGGCCATCGGTTGCGTGCTGGGGCTCGACCGTTGGGAGTGGGCTCTGCTGCCCGTCTACGCCTTTTTCGCGCTGGGCGGCCTTCGCTACCGCCCGGGCCAATCCTCCTGGGATGCCCGCGGGCTGGGTCTGTCGGCGCCGGGTCGGCCGGTTTTGGCGACATTGGCTATCGCCGCAGGTATATTTTTCGCCATCCCCAGACCCGACGTCCCCCTTTGGAATCCAGCCGCCCATTTTGGTCAGGGTGGCAGGGCGTCGACCGGTGCCAGCAATGAGATGGATCTCACCGGCACCGGCGCGCTTGATCTGGATTCGGAGATAGCCTTCGAGGTCGAGGTGCGTTTGGCTTCCGGCGAGCCGGGCAACCTGAACGCCGACTCCCGCTTTCGCCAGGTTGAGCTCGAACTGTACCGGGCCGGTCGCTGGCGTGGCACCACCGAGTCCACGGCCGGGCGCGGAATCCCCATGGCCAGCAACCAACTGCCCGCGCTGGCCGCCAACCAGATGCTGCTGACCTTCCAGATTTTTTCCAGGGACATCGTCACCCCGGTGGTTCTCGATCAGCACACGCTGTTT
>JAFMJU010000434.1 GCA_017853285.1 Gemmataceae bacterium | reverse complement strand
GTCGGGCCTCCTGGTATTCGTTTCGAAAAAGCCGTCTCCCACAGGCGTATCTCGGCCGATTCCACCCTCCTCGGTTTTTCCCCGGCCTTCAATCTGCTCCACTCCAGCAGGTTTTCCCGTTCGGCCGCCGTGAAATCCCAATCCCAACCCAGGTGCCATTTGCCGAAGCAGGCGGTTTTATAGCCATGTTGTTTGGCCATCGAAGCCAGCGTGAGTCGCCCCGGGGCGATGAGGGGGGGTCCGTAAACACCCACGATTCCGGTTTGCAACCGGGTCCTCCAATGGTAGCGACCGGTCAACAGCGCGTAACGGGAAGGCGAGCATACCCCGGAGGAGGAATGCGCATCCGTGAACCGCATCCCGGCCGCCGCCAGACTGTCCATGTTGGGGGTCGGGATCTTGCCCCGTTCCGGATTGTAGATTTGAATATCGCCGTATCCGAGGTCATCGGCGAGAATCAGCACCACATTCGGCTTACCGGCGGCAGCTTTTTTCCTCTCGCCCTTCCCGGCTTCATCGTCTTTCAGCCAACCCAACGACACCAGGAATTGATCCGCCTCACGCAAGGTCTGGCCCTTGTGCGGATCCCGGTTGAAAAATCCGTGGCCTGCCCCCGCGTAGATGCGGATTTCACAGCGGGCGCCCACAGCCCGCATGCGGGATTGGTAACGCTCCACCGTGGCCACCGGGATCAGCTTGTCCTTGTCCCCAATAAAAACCAGGGTCGGGGGAGCGCCTTTCGCGATATGGTGGGCGGGCGAATAATCGCGGAAAGAATCCCCGAGCCGCTGGCTACCCCAGCCCCCCTCAGGTCCATTGTCAAAGACAGGATTGAACAGGACCAGCGCGTTGGGCCTGCAACTCACCTGCAGGTCATCGGCAGGATCGTCAGTCCCGGGAACCAGAGCCGTGAAAGCCGCCAGATGCCCCCCCGCTGATCCACCGGCACAGGCGATCCGATCCGGATCGACACCCAGGTCCGCCGCATGCGCCCGGACATGGCGGACAGCCGACTTGGCATCACGGCAGCACAAGACCGGGGGGCCCTTGTCTCCCTTCGGAATGGTCCGGTACTCCACCCGGACAGCCACCATTCCCCGCCGAGCGAAATGGGCCGCTTGGTCCTTGAACTGCTCCGGCGTGCCCCCCACCCAACCACCGCCAAAGAAAAAGAGGATGGCCGGCCGCTTGTCCCTGCCCGACCAGCCCTCCGGCTTGTCCACCAAAAGCTGGAGCTCCCTGCCCTCCGACTTCTTGTAGACAACCACCTCAGACCCGATCGCAAAATCGGCCCCGACAACCAGGGTGGACACCGCCGCGAACCATGTCACTATCTGCCTCATCGGTTATCCACCTTCAGGGCCCGAACACTGCCGGTCAGAACCTTGTTTGAGCTATATTTAGCCACAGGCTGGTCACTGTCGAAACCAACCGACAACCCTTCCGATGGCTGCCTGGGCAAAACACCCTGTGCTTTACCCCGGATTTCTTTCCCGCTGTTGATCCGCAAACGCATTTCCCCATCCGCCCCAAGCCACGCCTCGATTTTGTAAGGCCCGGCAAGAACCGGTCCCTCCAGCTCGCTGAGTTGTTCACTCCCGTGACGGACAGAAAAAACCACCTTGCCTGCTCTCAGGTGCACCGCGTATCCGGCTACCGCGCCCCCCTGGGCGACCAGCACCCCGTCCTTGTCGCTGGTCTCGACCTCCATCGACAACATGAACGGCGTCTTGCCCACCTTGGGGGAAGCCGCCCCCGGGAGACTTTGTCCGGGTTTCAGGGTGCTGATCTTTCCGGGGTTGGCCGAGGCTTTCTCGGTTTCCGCGAACGGGTACAAAGTTTTGGCCTGCTGAACGGAACCGGCTGGCCTCCTCTTCGCTGGTGCCTGGCCGCCTATCTCGGCCGCCATGCTATTGGCCAGCGCGGCCAATTTTTTCACCACCTCTGGATTCTTTTCCGCCAGATCGTTTTTCTCACCCAGGTCCTCCCCCAGGTGGTAAAGCCGCGGATTCTTCATCGTGTCCGCTGGTTGGGCACCCCCCATACCCTCATTTTGGGGAGCGACCGCCAGCTTCCAGGGTCCTTGCCGCACGGCCTGCAGGGTGTAGCCGGAAAAGTAATAATGGGCCTCCCGGGGAGATTCCCTGGTTTTTCCGGTCAGCACCCCGGACAGGTCACGACCATCTATTTCCGGGGCTGCCGGAATCTCCCCACCGGCCAGCCGCACGGCGGTCGGCAAGAGATCGATCGTGCCGGAAACCGTGTCCACCGTTTCTCCGGCCCGGATGGTTCCCGGCCACCAGGCGATGGTTGGAACCCTCACTCCGCCTTCAAAGGTGCCACCCTTACCCCCGCGCAAGGGACCTGCGCTCCCGCCATCCGTTTTCTTCACCAGCCACGGGCCGTTGTCGGAGGTGAAGACCACCAGGGTTTTCCGGTCCAGACCGGTCTCACACAGGGTGGCCAGAATTCGGCCAACACTCCAGTCTGATTCCTCCACCCAGTCCCCAAATCGACCATTGCCGGATCGCCCCCGAAAGGCTTTTCCAGGGTGGATGGGCGTATGCACGGCATTGTGCGCCAAATAAAGGAAAAACGGCTGGCTCTTGTGCTCCCGAATAAAGGCCTCCGCTTCACTGGTGTATCGCTCCACCAGATCGGACTGCGCCTCATCCTCCATCAGTTCCACAACCTGGTGATTCCGAAGCAGCGGTACCACGCGCCTGCCATCGGTGGAGGGTTTCTGCATGTCGTTGGAGTAGGGGATGCCGAAATAGCGGTCAAATCCCTGGCGGGTGGGAAGGAACTCCGGCTGATCGCCCAGGTGCCACTTGCCCACGCACGAGGTCGCGTATCCCAACGACTTCAGCCGTTCGGCAACCGTGACCTCCCCAGGGTTCAATCCCTGCGCCCCACCGGGAAAATAGACCCCAGGGACGGATACCCTGGCCCCATAGCATCCCGTCATCAGTTGCGCTCGCGAAACCGAACAGACCGGTGCCGCGTAGAAATTGGTCAGTTTCATCCCCTCACGGGCCATGCGGTCCAGGTGAGGTGTTTTTTGTAGGGTCGCCCCGAACGGCCCGATATCCGCATACCCGAGATCATCCATGAAAATGATGATCACATTGGGTTTTTCCGCCTTGGAGCCCAGACCGGCTTCGATACCCAGGCAGGAAATCAGGCAACAGAAATGGATCATTATTTTCCCCCCGGGTGATTCGTTCGTTTTGAACTATCCCCATAAGCGGGCAATCAAACGCCCAATGCAAGCTATTTCCCGGGAGTCGGATGAAATTCAGCCAGCAGGCTTTTCCAAGCCTCCATTTCCCGTCTCGGCTGGATCAGTTCCCGGGCCGTGGCAGATTGCGCCAGCAATGTCCCGGCAAAACCCGGTTCAGTTTCAACCCGCCGCATCAAGGCAGCCAGGGAAGCCGGATCAGAAAAAGGAAAATAACCCGCGTAGCTTTCCCCCAGCAGTCCGACAACACCCGAGGTGGGGGTGCTCAGGACAGGAATCTCCAGGGCAACCGCCTCCGAGACCGCGCTGGAGATTCCTGTCCTGAGCACCCCCACCTCGGGTGTTGTCGGACTG
>JAFMJU010000433.1 GCA_017853285.1 Gemmataceae bacterium | reverse complement strand
AAGCATTCCCGCCGTCGCCCTTGGCATGGATTTCGCCAGCATCCGCGCCCACGAAGGCAGTGGCTTGGGTGCGGCGGTGGCACCAGGCAGCAACGCCCAGGCCTCCGCGTTGCCCAGCGGAACGGGAGCCAATGGCTGGGGCTGGGCGATCATCGGCAACACCAAAAGCCAAGTGGGAAGATTCATCGCGGGCCCCCGGAAGGCTTGTCCAAAGGAAGTTGGGCGGCCTCTGTCACCCGGTCGAGGTAGGCGGCGTTGCAGGCGTGCAGCACCACCTCCGCCACCTGATAGTCATCGAAGTGCTTGCGAACCGCAACCACATCCCCATCCTGCACGGTCCAGGGGGCCGTGGTGATCTTTCGGGCCAGCCGGATCACCGCCTGTTCCTTGTCCGACAAGCCGGGGCCACCCTGATCCCATTCCTTGAGATCCTTGGCACCAATCCCCAAACCGGCAGCCCGGCGGGAGATCAACTGCTGCATGTACCAGGCGCGATCCTGCCGGGCGCAGGTCCAATCCACCAGCACGCGTGTGCGGGCATCCAGTTTGCCTTTATTCTCGGCCGAAAGCAGGGTCGCTATCCGCCCCTTGTTGGCCACCTGGAACACCTGGAGCAGACGCACCCAGGCTGGGTCGCCGGGCTCACCCGCCAAAGGAAGCAGCGCCTTGCGGGCGGAAGCCTTTTGCCAAAGGGCCTCCAAGGAGTCAAATGGCTCCAATGGCGGACGAACCCCCGCTTCGGCTCGGATCGGGGCGACGCGGCTCACCTGATTCTTGTAACCCTGGGAGGTTGGCGTCAGGAAGGTGTCGAGCTCCACCGAGGGATCAACATTGGCCCCCCTGCGGAAAAACTCGCCGGTTTCCTCCGCGGGAATGTTCAGGGCGTCAGTCCATCGGTTTGTCGAGTTGTAACCAGCGACCGCCTGCACGATCTCGGCGATCTGCCTGGGGTTGTAATGCTTGGACAGGGCCTCCACATCCTCGGGCCCCATGGTGTGGGGTTCCCGGGTGAGCTTCAGCGTGAATTGGAAAGCCGCCCTCTCGGCGGGTGGGACCTTGTCCCAATCCCCTTCCAGCGCGGCGATCTCATCATCCTTCAAGCCCGCGACCGCGAGCTTATGCTCCTGGTGGCCCAGTCAATAAAAACAGTCGTTTGCCCTCGAACAGATCCAGAACAGCTTCACTTTGAAGGTGTTGTCCAGGCTGAAAGCCGGATCAGTAGGACGCGGCGCACCCGCTCCCGGGGCGTTGCCCCGGGGCGCCGCCGCGGGGGTTTCCCGCAGGTCAGGCATGATGTAATAGGCACGGAACCGCCCATTGTTCACCCGCGCCAAGGCGCCTCCGTTCGGATCATCCGGAGGCATGGGCAGGCGAGGAGCCGCCTTCTTGTGATTTTCCAGGGCCTGCTTCGATTGGTCCCGCGTGGGAGCCGCCGTCCGGGTAGCCGGTGGGATAGGCTCCTGCAACAGGGCCAAACAGGCGATCACGAGACTGGTCATGGAATGCCATCCTCCAGGGCCACCGAGCGATTGGGTTTGGTCACAACCCGGTAGGCGACGCGCCGGGCCTTGCCCTCGCCGCCGCCCTCCCCCTTCAACTTCAGGTTGACGATGAAACTGATCCCAGTTCCCACCACTTTTCCGTCATTCTCAAAGGAATAATCCGCCAGGGGGACACCCTTGGCGAATGAATTGTCCTGAAGGTACAGCGGGGGTTTCCCTTCAGCGAGAGCTTTTTGAGTGGTTCCCTTCTTCCACGAATCCAGCGCCTCGGTGATGGCAGCCTTGGCGTCGGCCGGAGTGGTAGCCATTTCCAATGTGGACTGGCCACCACATCCAACCATGCCAATCACCAGCCCGGCAAGCCACAGCGCCCCAAGCCGGTTATTCACTGATCACCTCCCCGCCGGTGGCCGAGCCCATGGCCCGCCAAGCCGCCAGGTTGATGGCCGCGGGCACAAAGCGCACCGAGCCGTCGCAAAGCGCCACATTCACACCCCCGCTGTGGTTACTGTTGGCCGCCGTCGCGATACGACCAGGGGGATACATGCAGGAATTGCTGAACGGACGGGTCACATGGAAATAGACCGTGGTGGAATGGTACCCGTAGATCCACGGGGCGCCCACATCCGACATGCCTTGGAAGAGCAGGTTCTTGGTGTCGAGGGTGTCGGCAATCTTTTGGGCCTCGTCGGGAGTCGCTGGATACAAACCCTTGGCCTGGCCGAGGTAAAATGTATCCGAAACGCTGGACATGCCGTTGTTGAAATCCCCCTTGCGGTGCTCGCTCAACGCGGCGGTGTTGGAGGTGCCGTCGGTCAGATCCGTCAGGCGCATTTTGCTATTCAGGAAAAAAGGGCCGTTGGGCGCGGGAAAGCCCGTATTGGGATCGCCTGCGGTGGTGGGAGGCAAACCCCAAAGCAGTCCAGATCCCTGGTTCACCCGGTAGTTGTTCCCCGCCCAACCGGCCGGAATGGCATTGAAGCTGTCGGAAGGGCACAGGAAAGTCTTCACCACCGAGGCCCTCGCGTTGGCGTTGGCCGCGGTGTTCCAAGCTTGGGTGAAATCAATCAGCTTGAAGATGCCGTCCTGTTCCAGGTGCGGCAAAAGCTGGGCATGCACCGATAACGAGACCGCAGTGCGGCCGGAAGGAAGGCACCCTTCCGAGCTGTGGTAGTTGTGCAGGGCCAGCCCCATCTGCTTCAGATTGTTGGAGCAACTCATCCGGTTGGCCGCCTCGCGCACCTTCTGCACCGCCGGCACCAGAAGCCCGACCAAGACCGCGATGATGGCGATCACGACCAGCAATTCAATCAGCGTGAAACCGCGGCGGGACTGTCCCCTCGCCATGTTCCTGACCATGGTGATACCCCTTGAAATTTGTGATTTTTGAGCAACCATCCCGAAGCCATCCTGCCCGCGATGGGAGAGGGAATGGCCATTGGCATCACTGCCCTGACAACCCGATCAAAACCGGGTCCGGCAGAGACTGTGTCATGGACGCAATGACGCCATGGCACGCATTTCAATCAGCAAAAGGATGGATCAGGCCCGAGGGGGCTGGAAAATACCGGAGGGGTATCCGGGACAAAAATCAATCACACGGGACGGGAACACGAGTTCTACAAGGTTCAAGCCACCCATGGTCCAGCCAAGCTGCTGGCAGGCATCCTGAACAACGAAGGTCGGGGCCGGTGGGGTCATGGGAGCGGGAGGAACTTCCCGTTTTTGGCAACTGGGCCCCTTGCAAGGGCAACCAGGGTTGGATGGTGTGACCACCACCACCTCGCCATTATCGCGCTGGACCACATAACCGTGGTCGCCGCAGCCGGCCTGGGCGCTGGAGCCCCCCATCAGGCAAGCGCATAGCGCCACCGCAAAAGCGGTCAGGCATCGCGCATACTTGAGGAGACAGCGGAACATGCAGGCCGTTCCCTTGGCTAACCAATCAACTATCAGCCCATATCGCCGGGTTGACAAGGGGAACCGAAATGATTTTGGATATTTTTAACGACTCATTCCTGGTGGCCCGCAAAAAGGACCTACTCATCCACTTCAGGCGATTGCTGGGGCATGCTCCGGACCGCCATCAGGCAGCCACCA
>JAFMJU010000432.1 GCA_017853285.1 Gemmataceae bacterium | reverse complement strand
CGGCGGCCATGGCCTTCACGCGCTCGGGTTCCTTGTCCGCCAGGTTTGTGGTCTCGCCCCGGTCGGTGCCCAGGTTGTAGAGCTCCCAGGGGGCCTCGCCGTCCATCGACTGGGCCGTGCAGACGATCTTCCAGTCGCCTTGCCGCAGCGCCCGGCTCTTCTCATGGCGAAACCAGACCGTGGCTTCCGCGCGGGTTTCCTTGCCGCGCAGCACCGGCACCAGCGACCGACCGGGCAATGCGGGCGCCTTGGGCCCCGCTTCGGCCGGCAGGCCGGCCAGTTCCAGCGCCGTGGGCACAATATCCACCACATGGCCCAGTGACCGGTCCACGCTACCGTTGCGCTCCTTGGGAATGCCCGCCGGCCAGTGGGCCACCAGCGGCGTGGCGATGCCCCCCTCGTGGTTCCAGGTCTTGTGGCGGCGGAAGGGCGCGTTGCAGGCGGTGGACCAGCCCGGCCCCAGGCACAGGAAGGTCTCGGCCGATCCGGCCGGGGCCTTGGGGTTGTGCCCATCCCCCCGCACCATGATCTCCGCGCTGGCGCCATTGTCGGAGAGGAACAGCACCAGCGTGTTGTCGAGCTTGCCCGATTGTTCCAGTTGGCCGACGATGCGGCCGATCTCCCGGTCCATCCGCTCCACCATGGCCGCGTGCACTTCCATCTTGGCCGCCTGGAACGCCTTCTGCTCCGCCGTCAGGCTGTCCCACGCTAGCGGCCGGTTCAACTCGTTCGGCCCCAGCGCCTCCATCGCCTTGGGGAACGGATAGGGCGGCCCCAGGTCGCGCTCGAAGGCCGCGGGGGTCACCCCCGGCAGGCCCAGTTCCTTCTGCCGTGCCACGCGCGCGGCGCGCAGGGCATCCCAGCCCTGGTCATATTTCCCCTTCTGCCGGGCGATGTCTTCCGCGGGCGCCTGCAGCGGGAAATGCGGCGAGGTGAACGCCACCAGGTGAAAGAACGGCTTGCCGGCATGCTGGCTGGCGTGCTCCCGCAGGCAGTCGATCGCATGGTCGGCGATGGCGGTGCTGGTGAAGAAATCCTTCTTCCCCTGGGCGAACCCCTTGGCGGGCTTGCCATCGATGGTGATGTTTTTCGGCGTGAAGTTGCGGTCGTGGTCATCCAGCACCCACGAGCGGGCGAAACCCTGGCCACGCGCCACCGGGTTGCCATCCACATGCCACTTGCCCGACAGGTACGAGCGGTAGCCCGCCCCGGCCAGACGCTCGGGCACCAGCGGTGCCCAGGCGGGCCGCTGCCCCTGCCCGCCCGATTTCAGCCCGGGCACGCTGTCGCGGCGGATCTGCTGGGCGTAATAGCCCGCCAGCAGCGACGAGCGGGTGGGCCAGCAGCGGGCGGTGTTGTAGAAGTTGGCCACCCGCACCCCGTTTTTGGCCAGACGGTCGATGTGCGGCGTGGGGATCTCGCCGCCATGGCAGCCGATGTCGGACCAGCCGAGGTCATCGGCCAGAATCACCAGCAGGTTCGGCTGTTCGGCGGCGCCGGCGCCGCTCCACCCGACCAGCATCATCACCAGGGCCATCCGGGTCGCCGCGCGCATCTGCCATCCTCCGCCGGGTTTTTGGTCAGGTTTTCGGATTCAGCTCCATCGCCTCTTCCCAGTGGTCGTAAAGCTGCACCAGCTTCTCCTGGGCGTCGGCGAGTTTCTCCTGCACCTCCAGCGCCTTGCGGCCGTCCCGGTAGGTTTCAGGGTCTTCCAAGGCCGCCTCGAGGTCGAGCTTCTGCTCCTCGTACCGGTCGATGTCTGCCTCGATGTCGGTCACCTTGCGGAACGGGTATTTGCGCTTGCGCTTGGAGGGCTCCGCCGCGCCGTTGCCAGCGTTGAGGGCGGCAGGTGCTGGGGTGGATGCAGACCGTGCCGCAGCCTTGCGTTCATCCTTCTCCTGGGCCGCGGCCGTTCGGCTGGCGACCAGCCGCTCGTACAGGTCCCAGTTGCCGTGCACCACCTCCACATCGCCCTTGCCGTCGAAGACGATCAGCATGTCGGTGACGCGGTTGAGAAACCAGCGGTCATGGCTCACCACCAGCACGGTGCCCGGGAAGCCACGCAGCGCCTCCTCCAGGCTGTCGCAGGCCCACAGGTCGAGGTGGTTGGTCGGCTCGTCCAGCACCAGGGTGTTGATGTCCCGGGCCGCCAGCGCCGCCATGGCCACGCGGCTTTTCTCGCCGCCGGACAGCTCGTCCACCTTCTGGTGCACCTGCGCCCCTTCCAACCCAAAGGCGCCCAGCAGGTCGCGGACACGCTGCTCGGGGTAGGTGGGTTGGTCGGGCGGGCGCACGGCGTCGGCCAGCGTCTTGCCCGCCGGCAGGCAGGCGAGTTGCTGGTCGTAGTAGCCCACCTTCACATGGGCCCCGGTGCGCACCTCGCCACTGTCGGCCTGCTCGTGCCCGAGCAGGATCTTCAAGAGCGTGGACTTGCCGCAGCCGTTGGGCCCCACGATGCCGATGCGGCTGCCCCGGCGGATCTGGAACGACAGCCGGGTGAACAGCGGCGTGGAGTACTTCTTCGACAGGTTCACCGCCTCCAGCACCGTCTCGCCGGTATGGCCTGCCTCGCCGAAGCGGATGCGCGGGCCCTCGTGCAGCACCGGGCGGTCCAGCCGCTCCAGCTTGTCGAGCTGCTTTTGACGGCTGGCGGCCTGCTTGTGCAACTGCCCGTAGTTCACGCGGCGGATGTAGTCCTCCTGCCTTTCGATCTCCTCCTGCTGCTTCTCGTAGGCCTTCAGCGCCATCTCGTGCCGCTCGCGCCGCAGCCGCCAGTAGTGGGTGAAGTTGCCGGGGTAGCTCTCCAGCCCGCGCGGGCCGATCTCGATGATGCGGGTGGCCACGCGGTCGAGGAAGGCGCGGTCGTGGCTGATGAGCAGCATCCCCTGCGGCTGGCCCAGCAGGTAGCTCTCCAGCCAGTTCACCGTGGCGATGTCGAGGTGGTTGGTCGGCTCGTCCAGCAGCATCACATCGGGGGCCGCCAACAGCAGGCGGGCCAGCAGCAGCCGGTTTTTCTGGCCGCCGGAAAAAGTGTCCACTGCCCGGTCGAGGTCGCCATCGGGGAAGCCCAGCCCGTGCAGGATGCCCTCCACCCGGTGCTCCACGGTGAACGCGTCGTTGTGGGCCAGTTGCTCGTGCAGGCGGTCGTAGCGGGCTTCCAGCGTCTTCCGCTGGGTTTCATCGGTGAGGTGAGCCAGTTGGGTGGCCACCTGCTCCAGCTCGGTCTGCGCCGCCAGCAGTTCTTCCAGGGCCGACCGGGCCTCCTCGCGCAGCGTGGTCCCCGGGCTGAACCTGGGCACCTGCTCCAGCATCGCCACGCGCGCGCCGGCGTGCCGGTTCACCGAGCCGCGGTCCGGCTCCTCCAGACCCGCCAGCGTCTTCAGCAGCGTGGTCTTGCCGCAGCCGTTCGGCCCCACCAGGCCGATGCGCTCGCCGCTGAACACCTCCAGGTGGAGGTGCTCGAAGAGCGGTCCACGGTCAAACCCACGGGAAAGCTCGGTCGCGCTGAGGAGCAGGGAGGGCATCGGTCTTTCGGCAAACGGGAGGAGGGCTCAGGGGTTGCGGGCCAGCATGCGGCGGGCGGCGAACTGGTCCACCGGGTCGGTGGACA
>JAFMJU010000018.1 GCA_017853285.1 Gemmataceae bacterium | reverse complement strand
ACCGATCCGGATCGCAAAAACGGCAAGCTTTTCGGCAGCCGGGCCCGTGATCTTGGGATGGTTCTGGAGGCGAGACAGGTCCACGCCTTCGAGACGGATGGAAAAAGGATCGAAGGCACCCTGTACCGGCTTGGCCTGCCTGGTCAGCCAAGGCCCCAATGAAATGGCAAGATCCAAGCCCCGCCGGCAACCCGAATGGTTCCATTGCCCCAATTGTGGTGAAGCGGTGCGCTTGGGAGCCAAGGCATGTCCGCATTGCGGTTCGGACGAGGAAACCGGCTGGCGAGATGAGGCGGACGGTGAACCAGGCCTGGAGGGTGATCTTGCCGACGATTTCAATTACGACGAATACCTGAAACGGGAGTTTTCCGATCCTCATCCAGCAAATCAGTTGCCGGGCGGACGGCTGGCCTGGGTGCTGCTCGCCTTGGCGCTCGCCGGCCTCATAGCCTCCGCTTTTTTGCTGGTCTGAAAAGGAAGACCCCCGCCGAGTGGCAGGGGTCCCTTCATTTGGCTATGGCAAGCGGCCTTTATCAGTCGCGGAAGGAGGAGTGGCACTCGCTGCAACTGGTATTCAGCTTGGCGGCTGCCTTCTTCACGCCGGCGTAGTTCTTGGAACTGACCGCCTCGGCCAAGTCCTTGGCACCGTCTTTCATCATCTGGTTCAGCTCGAGCCACTTTTTCTTGCTCTTGGCGGATTCCTTGCTTTCTGGCCAGAGGTGGTCGGAAACTTCCGCAATTGCCAGAACACGGTTGGCCATCTCGAGGATCGGGTCACCCAGCTTGCCTGCATCGGCTGGAGCCAGGCCCTTCTTGCTGAGGGTCGGCAGGAAAGCCTCGATGCCATCCTGATTGGCGGGGACCAGGCCAGCCTTGCCACCCAAACCGAACCCGCCGCGAGCGCGGGGTTTGAAGGAGTGCATCACCGGATCGAGTTCCAGGCTTCCCGCAGCCTTTTTGCAATCTTCTGCAAAGGAGGCGTCCTTGGTCTTTTTGGCCAACTTGTCCAGCGCCTCCAAGGCACCCTTTTTGCCCTGAATGGCAACTGCCACGCCAGAGGTGCCCAAGGCAAACGCCAAAACCATTCCACCGACCATCAGGTTTCGCATCTTCATCCGACTAACCCTCCCAAAACCGCGGGCAACCCCTGCGCGCGCCTTTGCTCTAATCCCGACCCCGAAGCCTGTTTAGGGGCCTCCGGCACCGAATTGCCTAATCATCATGGGACCACCGGAACAATCCGGCAAGGGGGCGGGAAAATCCAATCAATAAACGGCTTGAGACAAGCCATCTCAACCGCTTTTATTTTACTTTGCCGCCAACCCGGCGCAAGAGCCCGGCCTTGGCTCCAATCCGGGATTCTCCGGCAAATGGTTGGGAAATTTCAGGTCATTCAAAGGAAAAGGGGAGGCCTTTTGCCTCCCCTTTTCGGGCCAACGAATTATCGGTGGTCTTGGGGTCGGTAGAGCGACCCGATCAACTCTTCCCACATGGGGAACTGGAGATTGGACAAATCCTCGAGGACAAAGGGCTCCTCGGGGGCTTCTTCTTCCCGGTCCTCCTCCATCTCACGGGGTCCGTCGCGATCCTCATCGTCATCACGACGCCTGCGGCCACGCCGACCACGCAATTCGCGCGGATCACGGTTTTCGCCGTTTTCCTCATCCGGACGACGGCGGCGGCGGCGGCGGCGGCGGCGGTCGCCATCCTCATCGCCTTCACCGGTTTTGTCTTCCCGTGCCTCCAAGCCACTATCCGGGCCGGCAACATCGGTGCCGACAGAGACAGCGGTAACGCTTCCAGCCACCACTTCCTGGCAGGTTTCAGCTACTTCCGGCTCGGCCGGTTCATCATTGGCCCCGGTCGGTTGCACCTCCACCGGCAGGCCAAACTCGCCCAGCAATGAGTCGAGATGGCTGTCTTTTTGGGGGTTTGTCATGCTTGCCTCTTTCTTGCCGGCGATATTCAATTTCCGGCCTTTTTCTTGCTTAACTTCTTGGCTCTTTTGGGGTTGTGTTTCAGAAGACGGGTTTTCCCCGGACTCGGGCGCAGGCGGTGCGCTGTCCGTAAATGTCCGCTTTATCATGCTAACAAGCCAACTAGCCGCCCGCAATTGATGCCTCGCTTTCCAGCACCTGATACCGCCACGAAACCGGCTTACCCCCGGAGTAAGGCATGACACCGTGAAAACGGGGCCCTTTATCCGGCAATACCAGTGGAAGGAAAAACCGGTCACCTTCCCACATGGGTAACGATCCGATGGATTCCATCGGATGCCAGGCCAGTTCGCCCTCGGGGTTATCCGGCCTCAATATTCCGCCGAAATCATTCACCCGGAAAAGGAACCCAAACCAGCTTTCTCCATTTTTACCAAATCCGGGCCAGTTGATCGTACCCCTTAATTCCATGCGTGTGGGGACCAATCCGCTTTCTTCCTGAATTTCCCGACGAATACAGCTTACAGGATCCTCATCCGGCTCCATTTTCCCGCCCAAACCGTTGTATTTCCCCCAATGGGGGTCATCGGGGCGTTTATTGCGATGGATAAGCAGAACCCGGCCATCCCTGGGATGGATCACATAAGCCAAAGTGGCAAGGATTGGCGTGTAAGGCATGGCAAATGAGGTACGGAGCCACACTAACCAAGGTGGCCAGTACCTCACTTTAGCCTTTTAGGTGGTATTGGAAAGCCGCCAGGGCCTGCTTTTACGGAATCAGGCCGATTTGCGCCCTTGCAAGGCCAACGCCAAGCCATCCAATCCCGGTCCGGGAAAAAGTTGGACCTGCAGGAATCGGCGCCCCAGCCCATCGTAGAAGAAGATCCGGTCTTCCTCCGCGGACCAAACAGCTTGCTTGCGCAGCAGCCTGGGGCCCTGCATTTCCATCAGCAGGCCACACACACGCTGGCGCTTTCTCAAGGGCATTTCCGCCAGGTGAACCTGCGCCGGTTCCAGACCTTCCTTCTCGCACAGCTTCTCAAGGACATACGCGCGCAAGAGCCCGTAATTGGGTAAGGCGAGCCGAACCTGCATGGTGCTGTCTCGTGGTGCCTGTCCGTGGAGCGATGCTCCGGATTGGGGCCGGAACCCTCTATCCATCGGGTGAAGGGGCACCGTCAATCCAGTCAGGCCGGGCCCTGCCAGCCATGGATTTGGCGAAGGCCCTCATACAATCCCACGGCCACAGCCGTGGCCAGATTGATGCTCCGGACAGCTCCGGCAGGCGAACCCTGCCTTCCAGGCATGGGCAGGGTTACCGCCAAGCCGCGGTGCCTGGCCAAAATCTCGGGAGCCAGTCCGCGACTTTCCGAACCAAACACCAGGCAATCACCCGGCTGGTAGCGAATGGAGGTATAAGGGCGTTCTGCCCGAGTGGTGAAGCAGATCAATCGTCCCCCGAATTGCCCGCCAGCCAAATATTCCTCAAGATCGGTAAAAGCGGCATGACGGTGCCAATCCAGATGTTGCCAGTAATCCATACCCGCCCGCTTGAGGGTCTTGTCATCGATTTGGAAGCCCAAGCGGCCCACCAGGTGGAGCCGGGCCCCGGTTGCTGCGCACAATCGTCCCACGTTGCCCGTGTTGGGGGGAATTTCCGGTTCTACCAAGGCCACTTGCAACATCCCGCACCTCCAGTGGGTGTCATATTAAAGTCAGCCACTTCTTTTCAAAGGACAGGCCACCATGGGCCAAACCGAACCCACATCCACCACCGCCTTGCCGGCGCGCCGCAAGCTGGCCCTGGTTCTGGCCTTGGGGGCCATGGGGGCTTGGGCTGCCCTTTTGTCGGAAAATCCGAATTTCTGGAAGGCTTCCTCCTGGCCGCCATCCCCTTCCCACAATTGGCTGGGGGCTCCGGGCGCACTGGTTGCCCGCGCCTCCTGGCAAACCTTCGGGTTCACCGCCCCACTGTTGCCCGCCCTGCCGATGACGCTTGCTTTGGCATTGTGGAGTGGTCGTTGGGCATGGGTAGGCAGGGGGCTGGCGACCGTACTGCTGATTGCGACCGGCAGCCTGGCCATGGCATGGGGCAATTGGCCTTTGACCGGCCCTGCCGCGGGGCCGGGCGGAACTCTGGGAGCCTTTTTGTCCCTGCGTGTGGCGGATGTGCCGATTCGGTGGGTGGATCTGGGCACTTGGGGCCTACTTTGCCTGGGCATGGTTACCCTGATTGGCCCCAGCCTTCCCATCTGGATTTTGGAAAGCATCGGGAACCTGATTCTACTTGCCCCGACCCGTCAGGCCACCGTGCCCAAGATTCCAACCCGCAGTTTTTCGGAAGCCGAGGCACAGCCACAACCTGCACCCAGCCCAATGGCCTCGGAACCTACCGCGATCGAGCCCTGGAAGATGGAAGGCGATGAGCCCCAGGAACCGACGGCAAAAGTTGAAAAACCAAAAAAGGAAACGGATGGCATTCCCATCCATCATCACGCCTCCCGGTCGGCGGAAGCCGCGGTGGACACCAAGCCCAAGCGGCCTCCGGCCGCGGTTCCGGAATTCGCCGGCTACGAGGTTCCCGGGTTGGATATTTTGGACGATCCCGAGCCCTTCCAGGTGGACCGGCACGAGGAACTGCTGCGGGAACGCGCCATCCTTCTGGAGCAGGCTTTCCGGGATTACGGCATCCATGTGAAGGTGGTGGGAATCAACACCGGTCCGGTCATCACGCAGTTCGAGATTTCCCTCGAGACCGGCCTGAGGCTCAACAAGGTGACCCGCCTGGCCGAGGACATCGCCTTGAACCTGCGGGTGCCCAGCGTCCGCATGGTCGCACCGATCCCGGGCAAGAACACGGTGGGCGTGGAGATACCCAATGAGCTGCGCGCCACCGTCCGTTTGAAGGAAGTGATGCAGGTGGCGGGCCGCAAGCTCGACACCATGAAAATTCCGCTGATCCTCGGAAAAGACAACGAGGGGCGCGCTCTGGTTCACGATTTGGCCGACATGCCCCACCTACTGATCGCCGGCTCCACCGGCACGGGCAAATCGGTGTGCATGAACAGCATCATTTTGAGCATGCTGATGACCCGTCGGCCCGACGAGGTCCGCATGATCATGATCGACCCCAAGGTGGTCGAGCTGACGGACTACGGCAAGATCCCCCACCTCATGCACCCCGTGGTGCACGACATGAAGAAGGCCGAGGCGATCCTCGCGTGGGCGGTTGACAAGATGGAGGAGCGGTACGAGCTCTTCAGGCGCGCCCGCGTCCGCAACCTGGCCGGCTACAACGAACTGGATGAGGCCACATTGCTGGAGCGCGTGGAGCCCGCCACTGACGAGGAGCGCGAAAAGTTACCGCGCCGGATGCCATACATCGTCGTGTTCATCGACGAGATGGCCGACCTGATGATGACCATGCGCAAGGAGGTGGAGACCCACATCATCCGCCTGGCGCAGAAATCGCGGGCTGCGGGCATCCACCTGGTGATCGCAACCCAAAAGCCCACGGTGGATGTGATCACCGGCCTGATCAAGAGCAACCTGCCAAGCAGAATCTGCTTCAAGGTGGTGAACAAATCAGACAGCCGGGTTGTGCTGGACGAGATGGGCGCCGACCGGTTGCTGGGCAAGGGCGACATGTTGTTCCTGCCCCCAGGCACCAGTGTCCTGGCGCGGGCCCAGGGCGCCTTCGCCTCGGATGGGGAAATCCGCCGGATTGTCGGCGCCGCTGAGCAGGTGCCGCCCAGCTACATCCAGGAACTGGTGCAACTGCCGGTCAACCGCACCGATGGCAAACCTGGCGAGGGTGGCGAGAAAAAGGAACGCGACGCGGTCTTCGACGCGGCCGTGGAGATCGTGTTGCGCGAGGGGCGCGGCAGCACCTCGCTACTGCAAAGGGCTCTGGGTATCGGTTACGGCCGGGCAGCCAGGCTCATCGACCAGATGGCGGAAGAGGGCGTCGTGGGCGCCTACAACGGTTCCTCGGCCCGTGATGTGCTTATCACCCTGGAAGAATGGGAAAGCCGTTGCGCCGCCGCGACCTGATCCATCGAATTGCCTGAATCCCGAACATCCTCAACTGGGCCCCATGGAATACCTGAACCACAGCCTACCCACCCTGAAGGACAATCTGGCGCTGGATGAGGCGCTTCTTCTGGAGCGGGAAGAAAACCCCGCGCGCGGGAACATCCTGCGCGTGTGGAAGATGGACACCCTGGCGGTTGCCATGGGTTCTGGCGGAAAAATCAACGAGGAATTGCATTACTCCATCTGCCGCCGGGAGCAGGTGGAGGTGCAGCGCCGGTCCTCCGGTGGAGGAACGGTGGTGGTGGGGCCGGGGTGCCTCCTTTACACCCTGGTGCTGGACAGTGAGCTAGACCCGGGCATCGGCACCATCGCGGGCAGCTACGAACGGATCCTTGATCCCCTGGCAGAGGCGTTGAGCCGGCCTGAACGGGTGGTAAGCCGCAAGGGAATCAGTGACTTGGCCCTTGGGGAAATGAAAGTTTCAGGCAGCGCCCAACAGCGCAAACGGCGTTTCGTCCTGCACCACGGCACGCTTTTGTTGAACATGGATCTGAGCCACCTGCCCCGGCTGCTGCCCCAACCACCAAGACAGCCCGATTACCGTCTCGACCGCGACCACAGTAGCTTCACCACCAACCTGGAATTGTCTGAAAGCGAAACGATTGAAGCGCTGACCCGCGCATTCAAGGCCTCTCGGGAAGGCAAGCTTCCTCCGGCAGAATTGGTTGATCGGTCGCTCCAGGAAAGATTCAATGATCCGACCTGGCTGATCAGGCGGTAATCCGCCTAGGGGCACCGGGCCAACACGGCTTCAATTGCCTTGGTCGCCGCGTCAAGGGACCGGGCTGCCATCTGGTAATTGGTGTGGTCTGAATAGACGCTGTACTGGGCCACGAGGTAATCGCGCGCCTCGCGGAGGCGGTTCATCTTCCCCCGCAGTTTGTGGATGTAACGCGCGTGGTCTCCCGCCTGAAGCGCCGGCTCGGTGGCGCGGATCACATCAAACAAGGTACGAGGGATTTCCAGCATCTCGAGGCTGTCCTGGATCTCCTCGGCATGCTTCAAAAAAGTTCGAACCATCCACAGGTGCGACAGGAGGGGCTCTATCTCCCCGACCGCTTCGACAGGTTGCAGCATCTCAGCCATCCGCTTATTTTCCGGCTGGCTGAGGCTTGGGGGCGGCATGGGCCGCCTCGCCCTGCTCCTTGGCCAGCAAAACCAGGAATGCACCCGCACCCACCGACAGGATCCCCACCCAAAGCATCCAGCCCGGAATATGGCGGATGCCGAAATGGAAGGGATCTCCAGCCAACGGGTGCCAGAACAGGCTGACCAGGGTGTTGATGACAGGTGCCACCCCGAAAATGATCGGGGCGATGTATATCCGGTAGGTTGTGGGATTTTTTCCTTCCGATTTGGCGGCATCCACCGCCGCCTTGGAAGCGAAGATGACACAAATGGCCCCCACGGCGCCGGCAACCCCCGCAAGGCTGGAGAACAGCAAACCGGATGACCCGTTGATTTCAGGCCATTTGAACATACCACCACCCATCAGGGTGACGGGAACCAATACAGCCAGCAAAAAGTAAGCAAGCCCCACACACAGGATTGACATCAACCGACCGCCCAATTCCCCGGGTTTGCTGGTCAGTTCCTGGCCGCCGTAGAAAATGATGGGCACATAGGTTCCCCAGGCGAGCCCCGCGCACGCGGTGAAGACCAGCCATTCCCATGCTGGGTATTGAACCTCGTCCCTCGGAGGCGTCGGGGCACTTTCGCCCTTTGCCTCCACCTTGGCCATGGCGGCCATTTCTGCGCGTTCCCTTTTCTCTTCCGTTTCCTTGGAATAAAGGACCAACGCTGATCCCAAACCCACCAGGGCGATTCCCGCGACCAATTTGGCCCCGGGTAGTTTTTCCAGACCGAAATGCCATGGGTTGCCAGGTTTGGGATGCCAGACAAGGCTGACCAATGTGTTGATCACCGGGGCCAGGCCGAAAATCAGGGGGGCGATCAGCATGCGGTAACTGTCCGGTTGCAAACCAGCGGATTTTGCCGCATTGACCGCCGCTTTGGAGGCAAAGATCACGCAGATGGCGCCCACGGCGCCCATCACACCCGCCAGACCGCTGAAAACCAACCCGGTGGTTTTCAGCGGAGGCCACGCGTGCCGTTTACTGAGGAAAAGCCCCAAGGGGATGAGCACTGCCAAAACAAAATACGCCAGACCCACGCACAGGATGGAGGTGAGGCGGGCCCCTTCTGTGCCACCCAGTTCCTTGCCACCATAAAAAATGACAGGTACATATGTGCCCCAAGCCAATCCGGCCAGGGCAACGATACCCAGCCATGTGTAATTCCGTGAGCTACCCGTCTGATCAGCCATCTTCGCCTCGACTCGCTTGAGACCCAATCTTTTCCAACACTTGTTCTACTCGGAGCGCAACCCGGCCAACAGCGGCACCTTCATGGCGGCCCTGCAAGCGAATGCCCCAGCCACCAATCCGGTTACCAGGCAAGCCAGGACCTGCATAAGCAAACCCAACCAATTCCCGGCCAGGTTGGTGGCATATGGAGCCACGGCAACCAGGGCGCTGGTCACACCCAATCCCAGCCCACCCAGCAACAGCACCAGGGTTTCAATCAGTAGTAGGCGGCCCACATCCCCGGGCTTGTATCCGATAGCTCCGAGCAGGGCCAATTCCTTGCGCCGTTCCCAAACCCCGCGCAGCAACACCACGCCCAATCCCACGGTGCCCAATATCAATCCCAAGCCGCCGAGGGCCTGGAATACTGTCAGGTAGGTATTTTCTACACCCAGGGCACGGGCGACTCTCAGCCGTGTTTCCACCACCTCGGCACCTTGACCGGCCAATGCCAGCCGCAGGGTTTCGGCCACCGCCCGCTTTTGATCCTCGGGGCAGCGCACCAGCAAGATGCGCCAGCCATCTTGATCGGGAAACAACTTTCGGAAGGCAGCATCCCCCATCACCAATTCGGATTGGAAGGGACTGTCATGCATCAAGCCTGAAATCAATGCCTTGCGCCCTTCCCCCAAGGCCACTTCGCTCCCTAGGGATCCCTTCAAAATCCATTGCACGGCGGAGGCTTCCCCCACCACAGCCGGAACAGGAAGCGCCTCATCCTCGAGAAGAGACCACGGATTTTTCGGGGCTAGACTAGTGGCGAATTGAAAGCCTCCCTCGCGCACCAACTTCTCCGGCGCCCCCAAAACACGGGGCTGGCCGGGGCGGTACAGGTTCAGGCAGCCCGCATCATCCTCACCGGACAACCGGAAAGGGAAAAAGGCACACTTCGCCAGAAGGGCCTCGGCTTTGGTCCTCTCTGCCCGGGCGCGGGCTGGATCGGTTCCGAAACGCCGTTCGATGGCATCGAGCCAGCCTTGGCGCCCCGCCGGTTCATCCGGCTTTTCAAAGAGTGGCAAATCCAGCTCCACCCACAACGAACAACCGCCCAGCGGGCTTTTTGGGTTGGTTTCATCCTTATCAGCCCCGGGAGGCTGGCGGCGGAAAACCTCCACCGCCACGAGCAGGAAGGATGCAAAGGCGAGCAGGCCCAATGTGAGCATGCTGCGACCGGTATTGCGAGAAGCATTCCGCACCGCCATGCGGGCAAGGGAACCGCCATCCGGAGTTTGCACCGGCCATTTTCTGGCCCGAATCAGGATGTTCCGCGCCACCCCCAACCCACCGGACAGGGTGGCCAGACCGGCCGTGAAAAAACCTCCGGCCTGGGGTTCACCGGGCGGAAGCCATGGTGAAACGGAAAGCAAGGTCACACCCACCAGCAGCAAACCGACAGACACCCATGGAATGGTGATTCCACCGCCCCAACCGGCGCCGCTTTCGGTTGCGCCATCCCCCTGCAAAAGCGACAGGGGAGTTTCGCGGGCGAGTTTTCGGGCCGAAAACCAGGCCGCTGCCAATCCGGCCAGCCATGCCGTGACTGCGCCCACCAGCAAACTGAAAGGATTGACAACGGGCCGCAGGGTGCGCGCCAGTTCCGGATCCGGCCACGCCGCCAGCAGGATGGATATCATTCGCGGAGCAAGCCAAGCACCCGCCAAGGCTCCCACGATCGCTCCGGCCAGGCCAACCAGCCCCAGTTCCCACAACAACAAACGCCGGATGATGCCAGGCCGCCATCCGGTGGCGGCCAAGACACCAAATTCCCTGCGCCTGCGCTCCAAGCCCAAACCCATCAGCAGCCATGCCAGTAACAGTCCGGAAACCAGCAAAAAGGATGAAAAACCCAAAAAAAGTCCGCCAAAATCGCTGCTGCCGGCACTGGCCAAAATAGCCTGTTCCCTTGCGGGACGGAAAATCAGGCCGGCGGTTTCCGGGTTCAGCAGAGTGCGGACAGACCTGCGGAATTCTCCCAACCATTGATCCACCGGACGCCCCTTGGGATCGCGCAAACGGATGGAGGTGAGCACACCGAAACGGCCACCCCACAATTCCTTGCCCTTTTCTAGTGAGATATATGCCTTTGGAGCCCCGCGATGGTCACGCCAGTAGGTTTCGTCCGTTTGTGAAATCGCCTTCAGATCGATGGGAAAAGGCGCCTGCCAACTGGCCATGTCGAGCTTGTCCGTGATTCCCGGAAAAGCGGGCGAAAGGTCCGCGTCATTTGCCAAGCCTTCCTGGCGGACCATACCGGCGAAACGGAAGGTTACCGGCGGGGCCTCCCTTGGTGGGGTGGTGTCCTCGACAGGGAAATAGTTCAGTCGCACCGGATCGGAAACCTTTAGCCCTTCCCAGGGAGCCCCCTTGTAGGCAACAAGGGCGATTCCGTCGGCACCCAAAGCGGGCGTCTCCGGCAACAAGGTGTTTGGTCCATCCACCGCCGCCACCACCGAATAGGGAACCTTTCGGTTGGCAGATTCCACGCGGTTGGCCAGATGGACGAGCACGCGAGCCGTTTCCAACCCCATGCCTACGGCGGCATGGAGCACCGCGCCCTCCTCCTGCTGGCTCAGGTAGAGTCCGCTGCTTTCCACCAGCAGGTAGGGCCGATTGGCCCCGTACCAAGCCGCCAGTTTTTTCTCGTCGTCCCCTTCCCCGCCAGCCAGCGCCTGGCTGGCAATCGAGCGCGGCAATGCGCGGGGAAGCGGATTGCGGGTGGCCCTGGCTTGCGCAACCTGATCCCGGGCCCGTTCGCTTGGCCCGCGCATGGCCAAGCCAAAATCTTCCGGACGCAAAAAGGGGGTGAGTTGCCGGTTCAGATCCCCTGCATTTCCCCGGGCTAGCAAGGTATTGGCCCTGCCCGGGAGATTGAGCCGGCTTTGCAGACGCTCAAGCGGAACCACCACCAAGCGTGAGGGAGCCAATGAACTTCTGGGGGAAAAACGGCCCATGGATTCGCCAATCCGACCCCGCACCGGCAGATCCCATTCCAGAACCGCCTGCTCCGCCGCCTGCTGCCCCAACAGCGATTCACGGGGCGGGCCTCCCCCGGGTTTGGCCACCCGCAGAGTTACCTTGTCACCTGGTTTCAGACTCGCCGCCTGATCTCCCAAATCGGATCCAAGCCAGATCCCCTCTTCCGGCCAACCGGTGGGTATTTCCCCGCCAAAAAAACCGTCCTGCACCCCCATGACTGTCACATGGCCCACTGACTGACCAGGGCCGTTGCCGTCAGCCCATTGCAGATTCGCTGCAAGGGCCAAGGCTGGGGTAGCCCTGGCATCCGGCAACAGGGCATTGGCCAAATCCTGACCGAAAGGCTTCACAGTGGACAGCGCCGCGTCCACCCATCCAAGCCGGCCCAAGGCCCGTTCCTTAAGGCCGGCCCGCAAAGCGTCTCCCACCAAAAGGGCGCCTGCCAAAACCATGGCGGCAACCGCAATGCCCAATGCCGTGGCGGCATGGGCACCCGAGTGGTAACGCAATCCCCGGAGGGCTAACCGGAACAATCCCCCGCCTCCCTGGTTCGCCTGGCCCTTGACAGGATTCATGATGAAATCCCATCCCCGGCAGGAACGAGCTTGCCCTCGGCCATGCGATAAACCCGGGGAAAGCGCGAGGCTAGTTCCAAGCTGTGGGTGACCACCAGCAATCGGCACGGTTTTTCGGTGCCCAAATCCAACAAGAGGGCGCCCACCTCCGAGGCGGTGCGGGAGTCGAGGTTGCCGGTTGGTTCATCCGCCAGCAACAGACGGGGCGCCAGAACCAGTGAGCGCGCAACGGCGGCCCGCTGGCGTTCCCCTCCGGAAAGCTGGGCGGGAAAATGATCCAGCCGGCCCGTGAGGCCCACCCGATCCAATAGCAACCTGGCGCGGGCAGCCACCTCGGGAGTCGCCCTTCCCCCGTTGGCCCAAGCCGGGGCCAGCACATTTTCGAGGACCGTGAGCTGGGGCAACAGGTGGTGATCCTGGAACACAAAACCCACTTGCCGGTTCCGGTAATCTGCCAAACCATTGGCGTCCAGACCCAGCGGATTCACCCCATCCAAACGGATGGTTCCGGAATCCGGTTTGTCCAGGGCGCCCAAAAGATGCAGGAAAGTGCTTTTCCCTGAACCCGAGGGACCGATGATCGCGGCGGCCTCGCCGGGAAGCATGTCGATGGCCGCTCCCCGCAGGACCGGCAATCCGCCATCGGGACCGGGGAATGTCCGGAAAACATCGCGCGCCACGAGGCCTTCGGTGCTCATGGGCCTTCGGCTCCGTGAACCAGGGCCGACAGGCCCAAACCATAGAATGTGTATTCCACATCGTCGCCTGAGTCCCAAACCCCGGCCCGGAATCCACCGCCGGGAAGGGCGACCATCTCGAGGTACCTGGCCAAGGCGGAAGCGCGTATGCGCCCGGCAAGCCCGTGCTGGTCCAGGCTCCAGGCCACTGTGAAACTGGAGAGGGTATCGGAAAGCGGTATGGAACTGTTGGCCCGGTACCCGCCATCTGTGCCGGCAAGGCTGTCGAGGAAAACAGCGGTTTGCTCCAACCTTGCATGGTCGAGCGGTGAATCCAGCATCTGGCGCAATCCAAGGGCCGCGGCGGTGGGATTGGCTCCGCTTTTCCTCATGGCGGGCGCTTCCACCCAGCCCCCGTCAGGCCGTTCGCGGCCCGCGAGAAACGACAACAACCCCTGCGCATCGGGAAATTGCCGGCCCATCAGCGGATGGGTCAAGGCCACCAAAAAACTGTGGTAGGTGCTGCCGGATGTCGCCCAAGGCACCTTGCCATATCCACCATCTGAAGTGCGGAATGTCTGCAAAAGATCCGACAGCCTCTCCTGCCAGTCCGGGGAGGCGGATGAAAGGGGGTCAGGCGCCCCGGCCAGGCTGACCAGCAGGCAGGATTCGACCAACGCGTGGAGATCCACCACGGTGGCCTGCGAGGCCAGATGGGCCGCCAGCCATTCACCGGCCCGTGTGGCCCGGCGCGGATCCAGGATTCCCAGTAGCGCCATGCCCCGCAAGCCAAAGGCGGTGTAGTACAGGTCAGGCTCCCCCTCGCGATCAGGAAAGCCACCTTCGGGCAATTGGCGGTTCGCCAGGTATTCGGCGTGACTTCCGAGGTCAGGGGTGTTCCCCGAGCCCTGGCGGTTTTTCAACCGACCCAACCGCTTGCCCAGTTCCGCATTCAGGCGGAACAGGTAACCGGCCTGGCTCATGGGTCAATCCGCCTTTCCGGCCGGGGATTCGAGGCGCGCGCGCATCCAATCGGGCAGGGGCACCGAACGCATCATCCCATCCGTCAATTGGCACAGGCAGGTGGAAAGGCGACCGGTAGCCACCGGAGCGGGGTCTCCCTCCACCGTGAAATCAAAACGGTACTGCAGGGAAGATCTTCCGGTTTTTTCAAGGAAGACCGCGATGATCAACCAGTCCCGGTAGCGGACGGGTTTTTGGTAGTCGCAAGTGGCGCTGACCCTGGGGAACCCATGCTTGTGGCCCTGGTCCTCAAAAACCACGCGAAGGCCGCGGCTCTCAAGAAACTCATGTTCGGCCTGTTCCATCCAAAGGAAAAAGCGTGAGAAATGGGCGATACCGGCCATGTCGGTATCGGAGAATTCAACTCGGCGCCTGGCCAGAAATTGGTTGGACATGAGGAAGGGACGGGGTCAGCGGTCCCCGCCACCACCACTTCCTCCCAATCCGGGAGCGCCGCCACCTAGGCCTCCTGGAGCGCCGGGCATTCCACCCATTCCGGGCATGCCACCACCCATCCCGGGCATTCCGCCCATTCCGGGCATGCCACCACCCGGTCCGCCACCAGCCCCTGAACCGATGCCAGCGGCTGCCTTTTGGGCTTCCTGAATCATGGCGCTGCTGCTGAACAGGGTGCCATTCGCCTCGCGCATGGCATTGGCCCTCGCATCCTTGGAGGCATTCTTCTCAAGGCCAAGTTCTTCCTGGCTCAGTCGAAGCATCGTGAAGATGCGTTCTCCCTCCACCTTGGCCTGGCGCAGATAAACATCGCATTCCGCGGCCAGGTCTTTCAGGGCGAGAGCCTCCGTCTTGCCCTTGTTCAGCAGGAAAGCACGTTGGAAACAGCCCCAGAGTTGTTCCTCGGTCAATTCGATATCCCGTGGCATCTTGTTCAATTCACCCATGTACTTGGCGAAATCCGCGGAATATTTGTGCAGGAGGAAATGGGTCACCCCCCAGGCGGTCGCTCGGGCCTTGCTGTGCAGGTTCTTATCGTGATGGAACTCGGCGGCCCGGCGGAAATAAGCATCCGTGACCACGGAGCGGAGAGTCACCTCCGGGTTGTCCAGCTTCTTGGTTTTGACCAGTTCCTTGAAAACCGGCAGGTGCAGGGTATTGACCCCACCCAGCACCATCCAGGGTGTGCCGGGCGAGGTGGAAAACTCGGAACCCAGCCCGTACTCCACCCAGGCGGGCGGACGGACAGAAGGAGCCAAGCCGAGCAACCTGGGCAGGGCCTGAGTGGTGACGATGAACCCGGCGGCAGCCCGGCGCTCCTCCTGTTGCAGGGCCTCACGGAGCAGATTCATGGAAGAAACATAGGCAACCTCGCCCAGCTTCCCGGAATTCACCTGGCCGTTTTCCAAAAAGCTCGGATACGACTTATCCGCCAGCTTTCGGAGCCCCCTCAAGTCCCAACCGGTCCGGGCGTACTGGTCCAGGCGGGAGGACAATTGGCGCAGTTTCGGATCGACATCCCGCAAGGACATGACGGAATACCCCCCCATCTGCGGCGAGGTGTAACCGTGGACATCGTCGAAACGGTTTTCCAGCTTGGGCATTTCAGTCTTGTCGAGAACCACCAACACCAATTTGTGCTGCAACGCCGGCAGGGCCTGCCCCTGGAGGGCAAACCAGGCATAGAGCAAGCGAACCTGCTTGTCCACCATGGCGGCCGCATCCTGAACCGGGGCAAGGCTTTGCGGGTCCACCTCGGTAAGGATGGTGCAAAATTCGCCATCGACGCGTTGGCGCGCAGAAGGAAATCGCGCCTTTATCTCTTCTGTCTGGGGTGAAGAGGGAGGAGAAGCCTTTAGATAACCCTCCACCTTTTTCCAGGCTTGGGCCTGGGGCAACGCCACCACCTTGGGATCGGTGTCCCCTATCTGTTTGAGGAAGTCCTCGTAAAGGCCGTGCTCGACGGCCCAACGCCCACCTTCCAGTACCTGTTCCACCCGCGGCCGATTGGTGAGGGTCGACTTGAAATTGATCAACCGCTGCGCGACAGAGGGCATCGACTTGAGTGAATCATCCACCAGTCGCTCGAAAGCGACCGGGTTATTGGGCGACTGGATGACAACCGCCTCACCCCTGTTGGTGGTCAACCTCCGCACATTCATTCCTTGGAGCGGAACATTGAGCAACTTGTTGTCTCTTTTTGGAT
>JAFMJU010000431.1 GCA_017853285.1 Gemmataceae bacterium | reverse complement strand
CGCCGTTGGCAACACCGCCCTCGATGCCTTCATCGCCGCCTGGGAAACCAAAAGGTACTACGACAGCTCGCGGCCATGGACGCTGGTGCGTCATTGCAAGAAGGGTCAGAAGGTGGAATGTTGGGCCGGTCCGGGCAAGGGGGTGCTTCTCCGGGATGCCGGAGACTGGTTGCCCTATTCCCCGGCCACATTCATCACGCCCCCGTTTCCCGGTTATGTGTCCGGCCATTCGTGCGTTAGCGCTGCCTGTGCCCGGACCCTGGAACTTTTTACCGGCAGTGACATATTCGGTGCCGTGGAGAACAGGCATGCCGGTGAACTCACCGAACCGGGCTTCACCTGCGAGGTGATGCAGGCACGAAACGGAAAGTTCACAGGATCCAAGGATCTCTCCTGCGATGTGGTCCTCCGGCTACCGACCTTTTCCGAGACGGCGAAAATGGCTGGAATTTCAAGGGTTTTGGGGGGCTACCATATCCAATCGGACAACACCGCCGGTTTGGAGATGGGAAGGAAGGTGGCGGATCACCTGTGGCCCAAATTCATGGCCCTGCGGGGCGATGAAAAACCGGCTTCCAGTCAGCCTAGGTAGATTCATTGCTGGCACGAGTCAGCGCGAGCTGATCAATTTGTGAACTCGGGCCCCAGCACCCGCCGCACTTCCTCGGGTGTGGTCCAGCCTTCCCCGATTGCCGCCCGCCCCTCCTCTGTCAGGGGCACCAATCCATCGGCGCGTGCCGCCGACTCCAGCCCACTAGCATCCGCCCGCGCCAGGATCGCCGCCCGGAAGGCTGGGCCTGGTTCCAGCCATTCCGCCAGCGGCCGTCTTCCGGCCCAGCCGTGGGGCTTGCAGCGGTCGCACACGCTGCCGCATGCGCACCGTTGCCGTATCAGTCGCTGGTGCAGCACTCCCCGCAGCGCGCCGGTCAGCAGGTAGGGCTCAAGACCCATGTCCAAAAGCCTGCCGGCAACTCCCGATGCCTGCCCCGCATGAAGCGTGGCCAGCAACAGGTGCCCGGTCAGCGAGGCCTCCAAAGAAATTTCCGCCGTCTCCCGGTCGCGAATCTCCCCGATCAACAACACCTCGGGGTCCTGCCTCATCAGGCTCCGCAGTCCGCGCGCGAAATCAAAACCCGACGCCGGCTGGATCGAGGATTGGGTCACCCCGGTCAACTCCCGTTCCACCGGATCTTCCAGGGTGGAAACTTGCCTGCCCTCCCGGGCCAGTCGCTCCAGGCAGGCGTACAGCGTGGTGGTCTTGCCGCTACCGGCCGGTCCAGTCACCAGCACCATACCCTCGCGCCAGGCCAGCGCCTTGGTCAGCCCGGCCTGAACACGGTCCGAAAACCCCAATTGATTCAGAGAGATCGAAACCCCGGCCTGGAAAAATCGCACCACCACCTTTTCACCGTGGATGGTGGGGAAGGTGCTCACCCGCCCCTCGCCGCCGTCATCCTTGAAGCCGCCTTCCTGCGGCACATCGTTGCGGTAGGTCAACAGGCCCGAGATCACCTTGCAGCGGGCCACCAGATTGGGGGCGAGTTCGGCCGGCAGGGCGGTGAGGTTTTCCAGCACTCCATCCACCCGCAAGCGGGCCAGCAGGGCCCCGGGGGTGGGCTCCAGATGCAAGTCGCTGGCCCCACGGGCCCGTGCCCGTGCCAGCAGGGCATCCACCAGCACCGGCACCCCCGCCGCGCCCCTCCGTGCCAGATGTTCAAAAGCCTGATCCTGCATGCCCTGATCGTACACCAACCGATCCGGCCCGGTTAGCATGAGGAAAGGTTTCAACCTCAGGGGTGCCTATCGATGTTTGCCTGCTTGTTGCTCGGGTTACTTGTGGCGGGGCAGGAGGCCCCCTTTCCCAAACCCTTGAAGGTGGAATCCATACCTGCCATCACGGGCACATCGATCCAGTTCAGGCAATATGACCAGCCCCGTCCGCTGAAAGTTTGGGTGCTGCGGGTCGATCTGCTGGATCCCGATTTGGCCCAAACGGTTTCCAGGCCCGCCCCGGCCGGGGCCAAGGTGAAAGTCGGCGGCAAGGAGCCAATGGAATTGCCGGCGGAAACCCTCAGTCAAACCACGCTCGATTTTGCCCGACAGGAAAAGCTGGATATCGCCGTCAACGCCTCGCCCTTCGCGCCGGTGGTCAAGCTGCCCGGGGTTCCCCTCGATATCCATGGCCTGCACTTGCGTGAACACCACCTCGTCAGCCCGCCCATGAAACACTACGCCTGTTGGTTGCTCAGTGGCGATCACCGGTTGCGTTTTTTTCAGGACCTGCCTCCCGCGGGGGCCCTCAACCGAGCCATCGTGGGTACCGGCGGCTTCGGCATGGTGCTGGTCGATGGCCGGGTGGTGGAGCGGAAGGCCAAGGACGACCCCCTGCATCCAAGAACCGCGCTGGGGGTGGAGGAAGGGCCGGACGGCCAATCCAAAACCATGGTCTGGGTGGTCATCGACGGCCGCCAGCCCAAAGTCAGCGAGGGGGTCAGTCAAAAGGAGTTGGGCCTTTTGGGCAAAGACCTGGGCTGCACCCAGATGCTCAATCTCGATGGAGGCGGGTCCTCCACGCTGGTGGTGCATGATCCCATCGAAAAGGATCCCCAAAAAGCGGGCCCGAAGGTGCGTAACATCCCGGTCGGACTGGGGAATATCCCAGGCACTCTCAGGCCCAATGGCAATAACTGGGGCCTCTGGCGGGTCACACCCGAAAAGGGTGTCACGGCCTCGCAACTCAAGGCCATCTATCCTCTTTTGTCCGCGGGCGCCATCTTGCGCCTGGGTGGCCCCCTGAACAACTCGCTCAGGCATCTGGGTTTGGAAACGGCGGAGGGCAGGGCGGCGTTCCTTTCCATACTGGCCCTGCCCGGAGGGCCAGTTTCGGAAGGCCCATCCAACCCGTCGGATTGGCCTCCAATACGGGCAGGTCTGGCTGGATTGGGCACCGAATGGGGGATTTCCGCCTCGGAATTGCAATCGATACTGGCTGAACCCGATGGCAAGGTTCTTGCTGCGCGGCATTGGTGGCAATCCAATAACGCAACCCAGGCGCTGAAAGACGGCAAACTTGCCGATTTGGCCGGACTTCCTCCACCGGCCCGTGAACGGCATGAGGAATCCCGAAAAAACGCCCTGAAAGTCCTCCTCCAAAAACATGCGCCAGGGGGATGACCGAGCCTCCTGTACGGGTTAGACTGCTTTTCAAACCTTCCCGCCTTGGATGAATCCGTCCCGCGACAGGAATGCGCAAATGCAAGCCCTCTCTGCCGGTTTGATGCTGTTGGCGTTCGGCCAAATGGAATGGAACCAGTACCACGGTCCCAACGGCGAGGGAAAAGCCCCGGCCGCCAACCTCCCCGAGAAATGGTCCGAGACTGAAAACCACGCCTGGGGTGTGAAAATCCCGGGCAAGGCTTGGGCCTCCCCCATTGTCCACCAGGGCAAGGTCTGGCTGTCCAACGCAACCGAGGATGGCAAGCGCCTGTCGCTGTTGGCCCTCGATCTGGCCACCGGCAAACAGGTGCATGACATCACCGTCTTTGAGGTGGCCAAGCCCGCCTTTTGCTTCCCCTACAACAGTTACGCCAGCTCCACGCCCACCGCCAAGGATGGCACGGTCTTC
>JAFMJU010000430.1 GCA_017853285.1 Gemmataceae bacterium | reverse complement strand
CTGATGCGAGAGGCGAGCCTGCTGTGCAAAGGCGAAGCCTGGTGAAACCATCCGGATGGATACAAGCAACATGGCGACTACATCCGGGTATCGCATGAGGTGGTTAGGGAACGGGACGACAGGAAGGCATGGCGCAGTAAGTGGGGAGACCTGCGGTTTGTGAGGATCCAAAGGCCGGACAGAAGTGGGGAGTGGCGGGCAAGCCCCAGACCAAAGGCCCGGGCCCGGCGCAATCTTCGGCGCCAGGGAGCGAAGCAGGAAGAGTCCGGCAGGCGGAGGACCGCAGGAGTCAGAGTGTCCGTGGTAGCGGTGAAGCCGGGTAATGCCGGTGGAGCGAAGGGACACAGGAAGACGGATCGGGGAAGGACAGGCCGATGGAAGACAAACCGTCGATAGTGCCGGCAACGGCTCAACAAGGCGGAGACATCCGGGCCCGATGGGCTTGGGTGGAACCAGCGGTCTGGACGGACCCGATGTTGACCGCGCTCGAACAGGGCGTGAGGGGAGGCAAATGGTTTCGTCTGATTGACAAGGTGTTTTCGGAGAAGAACCTGCTGGCGAGCCACCGCAAGGTGGAGGCCAACCGGGGCGCTCCGGGAGTGGATCATGTGACCATCGAGGAATTCAGCCGGCAACTGGGTCCGAATCTGGAGAATCTGACAGCGGCATTGCGAGGCGGCAGCTACATGCCGCAGGCCATCCGGCGGGTGTTCATCCCGAAGCCGGGCGGCAGGGAGCAGAGGCCGCTGGGGATCCCCACGGTGCGGGACCGGGTTGTGCAGGGCGCGGTGCGCCATGTGCTGGAGCCGATCTTCGAGCGGGAATTCGCGGAGCAGAGCTACGGCTTCCGCCCCGGCAGGGGCTGCAAGGACGCTTTGCGCCGTGTGGATCACCTGCTGAAGAACGGTTTTGAGCATGTGGTGGATGTGGACCTGAAGAGCTATTTCGACACCATCCCGCACGGACGTTTGATGAACCGTGTGCGGGAGCGGGTGGCGGATGGCCGGGTGCTCGATCTGGTGGAAGCGTTCCTGAAGGCCGGAATCATGAACGGTCTCGAGGAAACGGAACCGGAGATGGGCGCCCCTCAGGGCGCGGTGCTGAGTCCGCTGCTGAGCAACATCTATCTCAACCCGCTGGATCACCTGATGGTGTCCAAGGGCTTCGAGATGGTGCGTTACGCCGATGACTTCGTGATCCTGTGCAGAAGTCGGGAGGAGGCGGAGCAGGCGCTGGCCATCGTGCGCCAGTGGTGCGAGGCCGAGGGCCTGACGGTGCATCCGACCAAGACCAAGGTGGTCCACGTCCGGAAGGAGGGTTTCGACTTCCTGGGCTATCACTTCCAGGCAACCCAAAGGGGTCGACTGACCCGTTGGCCCCGGGAGAAAAGCCTGATGAAGCTGCGGGACACGATCCGGTCGAAGACCAGAAGGACCAACGGCAACAGTCTGGAATGTGTCATTCTGGACCTGAACCGCAGTCTCCGTGGTTGGTTCGGCTACTTCAAACACAGTTGTCGCCAAAGCCTGAGGCAGATCGACATGTGGATCAGGGGGCGCCTGCGAACCCTGATCCGCAAGAGAGCCAAAAAGGCCGGACTCGCCAAGGGCGAGGATCAGAAACGTTACCGCAATGCCTTCTTCGACGGGCTTGGGCTGTTCAACCTGACAATGGCCCATGGTCTGGAAGGTCAATCCCCTCGGGGGTAAAACCATTGACCGGAGAGCCGGATGCGGGAAAACCGCCAGTCCGGTTCGGAGGGAGGGGGGACCGAAACCAATCGGTCCTCCCTACCCCTATCCTTTGGGGGTTGGACAGTGTTGGTTTGGCGGGAAAGTTGCTGGACGTTGCGAAGTCTAGTCTTTGGAGAGCCGTGCGCGGGAGTGCACGGGTTCTGGCGCAGACGGGTGACTGTGTGGGTTTTCGGTTACTAGTGCTTGCGGGTTTTGGGCGGGGGCTGGCGCGGACTGGGGTCGGCGGGTGACAGTGGGGAGAACGAACCCTTGGGGGTTGGACGGTTTTGCTAGTTTGGTCAGCCGGGTTCTGGCAGTGAGTGGTACCAGTGGGCGGTTTCGTGGGCCATGCGGGGGGCGTTGAAGAAGCGTTCCACGGCTTCGCGGCCGTGGCGGCCTAGCTCGGCGGCCTCTGTGGGGTTGAGCAGCAGGTTGGAGAGCAGGTCTACCAGGAACTCTTTGTCGCCCGGGGGATAGCGCAGGCCGGGTTCGGCGGAGATGAGCAGGGCCTGTTCGAGCAGTTCGGGGAACGAGCCGTGGGCGGGCAGCACCGCGGGCACGCCGGTGGCCCAGGCTTCGAGCACGCTGAGGCCCTTGGGTTCCGCGTAAACGGTGGGGAGGGTGAAGACATCCATTTCGGACAGGATGCGTTCTTTATCGGCGTGGGTGGGGCAATCGCGGTATTCGAAGCCATCCATCTGGCCGGCCTGGCGGATGCGGGCGAGTTGGTCGTTGAAGAACGGTTTGTCCTTGGCGCCGAGCCAGCCGCCGGCCAGCAGGCGGGTGTGTTTGGTTTCGGGCCGGGCGCGCAGGGTGAGCCAGGCATCGACGGCGTTGTGGAAGCCTTTTTCCGGACAGATGCGGGCGAAATAGCCGAGGGTGGGCGGATTTGCGGGGTTGGGCTGGCGGGGGCGGAAGGCATCGACATCGATGCCGGGCAGCACCACATGGATGCGGGCGCGATCGATGCCGAAGTAGGTGGCCATGGCATCGGCATAGGCGGTGGAGGTGGACTGGAAGCCCGAGGCCTGGGCGGTGTTGCGGCGGATCTGGGCGATGATTTCAGCCCGGGCGGCGGGGGGCATGGCATCGAGGAAGATGTCGTCCCCCTGCAGTTGCAGCACCACCTTGGCCTTGGGCAGGCGGCGGCGGATCTCGGGAATGACACCCGAGATGAGCGCGTTGGACAGGTGGACGACATCGGGGGCCAGATCCACCAGCCAGTCCGCCAGGCGCAGGACCTCCTTGCGCTGGTGGCCCTCGGTGCCTTGCAGCATGTTGAGGGTGAGGCCGGCTAAATCCTCGTATTTGGTGGAGCCGGCGCGCTTGCCGGCGAGGCGCAGCAGCCACGAGGCGTCGAGGAGCTTGTCGAGAAAGCGGGGGGTGTGGCGGAAGAGCCACGACTTGTCCTGCAGGTAGACATTGATGCCGCCGAGGAAGACCTGCTTTTCGGAGGCGTCGGCCTCATCGGTGGTGATGGGGGTGTAGGTGGGGATGAGCAGGGCATCGAAGCCGAGCTTGCGCAGGTGGGTGACGAGGGTGTTGTCGCGCAGGCAGGAGCCGCAGAACATGCCGGCCGCGCCCGCGGTGATGTAGGCGATCCTCATGGTGGCATTGTAGGGGGGATTTCAGGGCTTCACGCGGACGAGCAGCGGGGTTTCGCCGCGGAAGCCGAGGTCTTGCGTGCCCTGGCCGGCCTCCATGGCGCAGGTGACCTCGAACAGGCCGGGTTTTTGGCCGGTGAGCAGCAGCAGGCGGTACTCGACGAGCAGGCTGTTGAGGTCTTGCCCGAGGCCGGGGGCCTTGTCGAGCCAGGCGGCGGAGACGGGAGGGCGGTCTTCACCCGGGCACTTGAGGATGGGTTTGAGGCGTTGCTGGCCGCCGGAGCCGTTGACCAC
>JAFMJU010000429.1 GCA_017853285.1 Gemmataceae bacterium | reverse complement strand
GGATCAGCGGTAACCAGTTCCAGGCCCTGGCCGGGGATGGCTCTGTACGGGTGGTGCAGGAGTCGATTGGCGGGTCCCTGCTAGCCGGCCTGGTCAGCCGGGCCGGGGGTGAAATGGCCGTGGCTCCCTGACTAAACGGCGTGACTTGAATTTTTTATCAGTATTCCTCTCTCCTTTAGAAAAGGATTCAACATGGCAATGTATTCATTGAAAGTGGGCGGAGCCTTGCGTGTGGGAGTTTCCCGTTTTCTACCCCGGTTGCTGGAGTTGGAAAGCCGGTTGGCACCCGCCACCCTGGTGGAGCCGGTCGGTCTGTTCCCCCGTGACGGCGTTTTGGAAGTCACCCTCACGGCGCGCCAAAGCCAGATCGAGCTCGACACCGTCTCCACGCCGGTGAGCAACGCCCTCACCTTCAGCTACGAGGTGAACCAGGGTTTCAGCAATGGGCCTGACATGGGTGGTGGGCTTAGACCGGGGCCCACGCTGCATGTGAATCCCGGCCAAACCCTGATCGTCCACCTCGCTAATGAAATGGCCGGGCTGACGATTCCGGATTTCACCGATGCCTACGGCCAGACCCTCACGTCGGCGGATATCAACCTGCACACGCATGGCCTGCATATCTCGCCCGAGGGAAATGCGGATAATGTTCTGCTAAAAATCCCCCCGGGCAGTTCCAACACCTACACCTACCAGATTCCGGCCGACCAGCCGGAAGGACAGTACTGGTACCATCCGCACTTCCACGGTGTCACGCAGGCGGAAACCTATTTCGGACTGGCGGGCATGCTGGTGATCGGCAAGGCCGATGGCAACATTCCCAAGGTGAACCAGAATAGCTTGCCCACCCGCTCACTGGCCATCCATTACGACGATGTGTTCGGAAGGGATGCGGGGCTGTCTACCCTGAATTCCCCATCGGTTCAGCCCTCGAACCTCATCGAGGCGCCGATTGGTTCCTACTATGTCAACGCGTCGGGATATATCCCCAACAACCTCTTTTCGTTCAGCGGCTCTTACAGCAATGGTGATCCGGTCACCATCCAGGCCAATCCGTCCCTGCCGCAATCGGCCCGGAACACCCAGTTCACGGTAAATGGGCAGTTCCAGCCGAGCCTAGAGGTTGCCAAAGGCCAGACGGAAATCTGGTCGCTCGCGAATATCAGTGATCTCGCCTATGTACGGCTGAGGCTGACCAACACGGCGGATGGATCACATCCGGCCATCGTGGTGCTGGGTCAGGACGGGATTACCTACACCAAGGCGGCGCTGGCGCCAATGGAGGAAGGCAAGGTTTTGCTGATGCCTCCTGGTTCGCGTTTTGTCATCGCCGTGACAATGCCAGAGTCGGGCGATCTGGTCCTGGAAATGCCGCCCGATCCCGCCACCAGCGGGCCGGTGACGTTCCAGGATTCGAAGGCAAGTTTCGTTGTGCCCGGGCCGGGCGGAGTTGGCAAACAGATTGTCACCGCGCAGGGAACAGCAACGCTGGATCCTTCCGCCATCAGTTATTACGATGGTTTCAATTTTTTTCCAACGCAGGAGCTGTTCCGGTTGAGGGCGACCAGCCAATCGGTGGCACCGGTGGTGTTCGCCCCCGGCGAAACCTTGAACGCGATGAATGGGTTTGAAGACCTGAGCCAATTGACACCCGACAAAAACCGGCAGATCGTCCTCAACCAGGGGACGCTCAACCCGGATGATCCCGGGGACTTTATTTTCGTGATCAACGGTATGAACTTCCCATACGCTCCCGTGGTTCAGCCCCGGCTGTACTCCATGGAGGAATGGGAGTACATCAACATTACCCAAGATCAGCATCCCATGCACGTGCATGTGAATTCGTTCCAGGTGACGGAGGTGTTGGATCCGAACAATCCGTCCAACAATTCCGGGGTTCAGCTTTGGGACCAGGATGTGATCAATGTTCCCGCCGCCAAGTTTGACTCACAGGGCAATCTGGTGGAGCCCGGCAGGGTGAAAATCCGGGCGCGCTTCGATCATTACAAAGGCACCTTCGTCCAGCATTGCCACCGACTCGACCACGAGGACAAGGCCATGATGCAGGTGGTGACCCTTCTCACCGAGCATCAGTATTACGCGGTGGGGGTGACCGGTGGCGGTGGAACAGACTCGCGTGTGGAGGTGCGCGACGCCACCGACAGCCAATATCTGGAAGTCCTAACACCTTTCCCCGGATACCAGGGCCCGCTCTCGGTGGCGCTGGGTGATGTGGATGGCGATTCCATCAGTGATCTGGCGGTTTCCTCGCTGCTTGGGTCTTCCCATGTGCTGGTCTATTCGGGTGCGGGAATGGAGGGCAGGCGGCCTTTCAGTGAGGTGGTTGCCAGTTTCCTGGCCGAGGGCATGGATGGCGGCGTTTCGGTAGCGCTTGGGACGATTGACGGAAAACCGGGGGCCAACTTGGTTCTAGGTTCGCAGGGAGGAATGGAGGCGCTGGTCGGGGTGGTGGGCCTTCAGGCCATGGAGCCCGGGATGGCCATGCAGCCAATGACGCTGAGCAGTTTTGTGCCGTTTACGGGCTTCCAAGGAGCCATCTCGGTGGCCACCGGGCTGGTGGATGGTTCCGGGCGGACTTCGACCGTGGTGGGTGCCGGTGCTGGGGCGGAGCCCCGTGTGGGGGTTTTCAATTACCCCCTGTATGTGCCGCTTGTGGTTCCGGAAACAGGGATGTCCATGGGCATGGAGGGCACGGGAACCCTGGGCCCGGTGATCTGTACCGGCAGTTTTTACGCCTTCAGTCAAAGCTACCGGGGGGGAATCAGCGTGGGCACCGGGTGGGTGAACGGGCCCCAGGGTGGCTTCCAGAACATATTGGTGGGGGCGCTTCAGGGCACCAGCCATGTGGTGACCTTCTCCAGCGGTTCGGCCCTGAATGGCTTCCCGCCCACGACCATGGGACATGGCATGATCGTCGAATATTCCGTCAGCTCGAGCTTTTATGCACATGGTGCCCAGAATCAGGCCGGGGTGCGTGTTACCGCATCCGATAACCTCGAAGGGGCGAGGCTCCTGGCAACTTCGCTGGAGGGGAAATCCGCGGTGTTGAGCACTTTTGACCTGGTTCGGATCGGGTCCGCATCGATGCTGACACCAAAGTTAGTCGACACGCTTTTCATGGATGGTATGGCTCATTCAGTACCGGCCGTGGGTGGGTACTGATGGGTGGATGCCCGCGCGCTTTCGTGGTTGGTTGCCGCGCCGATTGAATCCTTTAACAATGGTTGGGGAACCATGAACCTCGGGCCCTGAAAGGCCCGTTTATCGACAGGGAGAATCAAAATGAAAACCACCCTCACATGGCTCGGGCGGGTCACCTTGATCGGTCTGGTAGCCGGGGCCAGTTTCGCCTGAATCCGGCAATCGGAAGTGCGGGCTCAGAACGGTGGCGGGGCGCCCCGCTACACGGTGGTGCAGACCGACATCACCAACCTGTTGGTGGTGGACAACGGCACCAACCTGGTTCACTTCTACACGGTGGACCCGGGCAAGGAGCCCGGCAGCGAACTGAAACTGCGCGGGTCGGTCGACTTGAACGAGGTGGGCAAGTCGGTGCTCACCCCCAAGAAG
>JAFMJU010000428.1 GCA_017853285.1 Gemmataceae bacterium | reverse complement strand
GCCGTGCTGGTGGGTTTGCTGGTCCCCGCGGTGCAGAAGGTGCGCGATGCGGCGAACCGGATGAGTTGCTCCAACAACCTGAAGCAGCTCGGTATCGCCCTGCACAGCTTCGGTGACACCAACGGCAAGCTGCCTCCCTACGCCGGGTTGATCGGCACCGCCAACGGCAGCGCCCATTTTTTCCTGTTGCCGTTCATTGAGCAGGACAATCTCTCCAAGCAGGCCAACGGCAATTCTTTCGACATCGCCACCGCTGTGGTCAAAACCTATGTCTGCGTGAGCGAGGTCTCGGTCCAAGCCGGCCAGTTCCCATCCGGTCATCCCCGCGGGGCCCGGCTGGCGCGCAACGGAACCGGATTCGGATCCACCAACTACCCTGTCAACGCCGCAGTTTGCGACGGCAACCGAACCATCACCGGCATCACCGACGGCACCTCCAACACCGTGGGATTCGCCGAGCGCATGGCGGATTGCACCGGTCCGAATTATCCGAAATCTGGCTCCACCCCCAACCTGGGCACCGGCTCCTTCACCTACTCCATCTGGGCCCGAGGCATGAAGGTGACCGCCAACGCCAACTGGCAGGATGGCGCTGGGGCCTGGAATCCGGCCACCGGCCCCCTGGGCGCCAACAACTCCTGGTGGGACATGCCCGCCTTCGACTTGCCGGTCACAACTGTCGGCCCGCGCAGCGACCCCAATTTCCGCCAGAACTGGAACGGCGGCGTGGTGAACCCGGGAGCCTTTCAGGTGGGCGCCATCCCCAACGCCTGCGACTATCGCCGCCTGCAGGGCCTGCACAGCACCGTGATGAATGTTGCCCAAATGGACGGCAGCGTTCGCTCCCTCAGCGGCGGCATGACGGCGGTGACCTGGTTCAACGCCTGCCGGCCCGATGACGGTCAGGTTCTGGGCGCCGATTGGTAAGCCCGACACCCAATACCGATCGCCCCACAAACCAGGAGACTTCATGAAGCGCCTATTCACCGCCGCCGCCCTCGCGGCGGTCCTTTTCCACGCGGGCTGCTCCGGTGAGAAGCCCACCACCCAACTCTCGGGCACCGTGACCTTCAAGGGAAAACCCGTTCCCTCCGGCTACATCAACTTCATGCCCGACTCCACCAAAAAGGTATACGGCGAGGTGCGGATGGTCCGCATCAAGGACGGGGCCTACGCCACCAAGGAGGGCAACGCCAACGGGATCTTCCCCGGCGAGGCGCAGATCGTCATCAGTGGCTTTGACGGCAAACCGCTGGATTACTACCCGGATGGGAAACAGATTTTCAACCCCTGGCAAACCACAGGGACGGTGCCCGCCAAAAAAGGGACCATGGATTTCTCGGTGCCGGATGCTGCCGCCAACAACCTGAAGATCATGCCCACAGCGGACATCCCGGGAAGCACCGGGAACTAACCGGCCCACTTTTTTCCGGGCTAACCGCCGACCATAATGAGGGCATGGTTTTCCATTCAATCAACCGGCGCGGGTTCCCCATGGCCGCCCTTGCGGGCCTCGGGGTTCCCGCGTTTTGCCGGGGGTTGGAAAATGCCCCGCTGATGGTGGCTCGCTCGGAGAAAAAACGCGTCCGGGCGGTGCTTTCCTACCAGATACACTGCCCCAACATGGTGGCCAGCAAGTGGTCGGCCTACGCCGCCATCGCGCCCAACTTCCCGGGACAGGACCAGACCCGCACGCAGATGGTCCCGGCACCCGCCGAATCCCGCGACCAAAGTCCTGAAAACCGCGAGATCATCGGCCTGGTCCTGCCGGGGCAGGGTTCCCAGGTCAACACCCTTTCGGTCACGGTCACCTACGAGGCGACGCTCTATTCCCGGGTGCTGCGTCCACGGGTACCCGGGGACAAGGTGCCGACGGTCACACCGCTGCGCCCGATCGATCGGACCAACTACCTGGCCAGCCGGGGCGACATCAACCACGCCGCCGCCGAGTTCGGCAACTGGCTGCAGCGTGAAAAACTGCGCCGGGAAAAGGGCGAGGCCGACACGACCTTCGCGGGCAGGGCCTACCTGCACCTGAAGCGCCTGATGCGCTACGACTACCAGCCGCTTTCCAGCCGGGTGGCCACGCAGGTATGCAAGGCCGGAAAGTCGGACTGCGGCGGCCTATCCATCCTGTTTGTCGCCGTGATGCGGGCCAACGCCATACCAGCCCGGGTGCTGTACGGACGGTGGGCCTCCTCAGCCAAGCCCAGCAGCACCCTGGGCAACACCCCCTACTACCAGTGGCATGTGAAGAGCGAGTTCCACGCGCGTGATGTCGGCTGGGTGCCCGTGGATCTTTCCGGCGCCGTCGAGGCCAACGCCAGGGATCCGGACAGCATGGCTTTTTTCGGCAATGACCCGGGCGATTTCATCACCTTCCACTTCAACCCCAACCTGATCATCGACAGCGGCCTGTTCGGCCCGAAGCCCGTGCACAACCTGCAGTACCCCATGTGGTGGTGGACAGGGCAGGGCAGCGCCGATCCGAAGCGGCTGGTGGAAGACTGGCAAGTTTCCACGGTGTCCGGATAGGCGGGCGCGCCAACGGAATTACAGAGGCATTGCGGATGGCACCAGCATCCTCCAGGACGCGCGCGGTCGCCCGGTGGATCGCCCGGATCTTGGCCGCGCTGTTCGTTTTGCTGTGGGGCGGTTTTTTCCTGCACCACCTCGACGAGTGGTACCTGCGGCAGGACCGTTTTCCGCCCGCCCATGTCACGGGGCTGATGCTGCTGCACTTCGGCTTCCTGGCCGGGCTGGTGGCGGGTTTCCGCTGGGAAACGGCGGGCGGTCTGCTGATACTGGCCTGCGGCGCGGCCTTCTTTGGCCTGATCGGCGCGTGGAAGATCTGGCACCTGTGGATGCCGACCCTAATCCCCGGCCTGATCTGGCTATGGCTGGGCCTTCAAAAAAACAGCCACGCGACCGGCGCTAGCGGACCCAACTGAACTCCTGGCTGTTCACCAGGGCCCAGACCAGGTTGTCCCAGGCCTGCTTCTTGTCGCGCGGGTTTTTCGCGGCGTTCAGGTGATCGAGGGCCAGCTTGCGCTTGCCTTCCGCCGGCTTGTGCCCCACCGCCCACAGGAACAGTTCGTCCACCTTTTCCGCGTCGGGACGGTTGTCCTTGGCCAGCAGGTCGGCACGCGCCCCGGCGCGGGCGATCTTCGTCTGCACCTCCTCGGAATTCAGCAGGTGCAGCACCTGGGCCAGGTTGGCCTCGGTCACCCGCTCGCACTCGCAGGGGCTGAGGCGCTGGGGCCGTCCGAAGACATCGAGGAAATAGGAGCTGAAAGACTCGTCCGGCAGCATGATCGCCCGGGTGGGGGCGAACTTGTCGGAGGGCAGCCCGTTGAACGAGGCGGGAGATCCGGCGACCTGGTGGACCGCGTCGAACAGCACCTCGGCGTTCATGCGCTTGGGGTAGTAGCGGGCGAACGACTGCCTGTCGCTGGCGTTCCCCTCCACGGGATCGCTGGACAGACGGTACACCCCGCTGGTGACGATCCGCCTGCACAGGGCGCGCAGGCTGTAACCGTCCTCCACCACATGGCGGGCCAGCGCGTCGAGCAGCGCCGGGTTGCTGGGAGGGTTGGTGACGCGCATGTCATCCAGCGGCTCGACCACGCCGCGGTCGAAGAAATGCGCCCAGTAGCG
>JAFMJU010000427.1 GCA_017853285.1 Gemmataceae bacterium | reverse complement strand
GACCGAAACCAATCGGTCCTCCCTACCCCTATCCAAAGGCAAAAAAACACAGAAGAAAAATTTTTTCCGGATTGGCCTCTGAACATCGGTGCATGTGCACTTAGGTTCGGGGGGATGGAAGGGAACCGGGTTGGGCAGTTGGCGCGGGCGGGTGGGGCGGGGGCGTTGGACCCGGCCTGGCTGATGGCGCGCGCGGGGCAGGTGGCGGATGGCTGGCAGCGGGAGCTGCTGGGCTGCACGGATGGAAAATTGCTGGTCTGCTGCTCGCGGCAGGCGGGGAAGAGCACGGTGGTGGCGGCGCTGGCGCTGCACACGGCGCTGTTCCATGCCGGGAGCCTGGTTTTGATTTTGGCGCCGGGGTTGCGGCAGGCATTGGAACTGCAGGCGAAGCTGCGGGCGTTTCACGCGGCGGTGGAGGGCGTGCTGGGGCCGTGGGCGCGGGCGGTGCGGGCGACCGCGGTGGAGACGGTGTTCGCGCAGGGGTCACGCGTGGTGGCGCTGCCGGGCAACGAGGCGCGGGTGCGGGGATTCTCGGGGCCGCGGCTGATCGTGCTGGATGAGGCGGCGCGGATACCCGAGGCGCTGTACGCCACGGTGCGGCCGATGCTGGCAGTGAGCCGCGGGCGGCTGGTGGCGCTGTCCACGCCGTTTGGCCGGCGGGGGTGGTTCTGGCGGGAGTGGGAGACGGGCAACGGCTGGCGGCGGTTCCGCGTGCCGTGGAACCTGTGCCCGCGCATTGATGCCGGCTTCATCGACTCGGAACGCGAGGCGCTGGGGCAGGCGTGGGTGGACCAGGAGTATGGCTGCTCGTTCGGCGCGGGCGAGGGATTGGTTTACCCCACTTTTGAGCAGTGTCTGGTGGAGCGGGCGCCGGAGCTGCTTTTTGGCGAGGCGGTGGGCGGCATCGACTTTGGCTGGCGCAACCCGTTTGCCGCGGTGTGGGGCACGCGCACGCGGGAGGATGAGCTGTGGCTGACGGGCGAGCGGTACGCCAGCCGCACGGTGCTGGGTGAGCATGCGAAGGGTTTGCCGCGGGGCACGCGGTGGTACGCCGACCCGTCGGGGCCGACGGAAATTGAGGAGCTGCGGTGGGCGGGATTGCGCGTGTGGCCGGGGCCGAACGCGCTGAGGCCGGGCATCGCGGCGGTGCATGGACGGCTGGAGAGCGGGCGGCTGAAGGTGGTGCGGGGGGCATGCCCGCACCTGGCGGCCGAAGCGACGCGGTATCGGTACGACCCGGACACCGACAGCCACGATGAGAACCCGCTCGACCGCGACAACCACGCGCTGGCGGCGCTGCGCTACCTGGTGCTGGGCATGGACCGGGGCCGGGTGGCCCGGTCGTGATGGTTTTGTTTGTGTTGGCAACGAGGAGGGATGACATGGCGGAGCGATGGACGGGGTGGTGGAAACGCTGGTGGGGCGGGCGCGCGGAGCGGCGGGGTGGCTGGGGCGGTATGGGCGGCTCGGCCGGGTGGACGCCGCTTGCCGGCAGGGACAGCCAATCGGCCGGCCCGGGTAACCCGCTGGAGGAGCTGCGGCACACGGCGTATGCCTGCGCCAGTTTGAACGCGGCGGTGTGCGCCTCGTACCCGCCGAAGCTGTACACGCTGGTGGGCACGGGGGAGACGCCGCGCCTTGCGACGCGGCGATTGCGGGGCGAGGCGCTGGAGCGGCTGACCTGGCCGGGCGGCGGCATCCCGCAGGGGGTGGAGGTGCGGCAGGTGGAGGAGCACCCGCTGCTGGACCTGCTGGCGGAGGTGAACCCAGAGCAGGACGCGCAGGAGCTGTGGGAGCTGACCACGCTGCACCAGGAGTGCGCGGGCAGCGCGTTCTGGCTGCTGGAGGGGGATGGCCCGGTGCCCTCGGCGGTGTGGGTGCTGGCGCCCGAGCGGGTCAAGCTGGAGCGGGATGGGGCGCTGATGACCGCCTACCGCGTTAGCGTGCCGGCGGGTTTGGTGGATTTGTCACCCGAGCAGGTGATTCATTTTCGCTACCCCGATCCGCGCGATTGCTACGGCAAAGGGCTGGGGCCGCTGCAGGCGGTGCTGGCCAGCGCGCGGCTGGCCAGCCAGTTTGTGGCGTACAAGCGGGGGCTGTGGGAGAACGCGGCGCTGCCGGGGGTGGTGCTGACGCCGGAGGCGCCGCTGGGGGATGAGGAGCGGGAGCGGTTGGAGGCGGAGTGGAACGCCAAGTTCCGCAAGGGGGGCAACGGGCGGGTGCTGGTGGCGGACAGCAGCCTGAAGGTATCGGTGGTGCAGAACAGCCTGGCGGATCTGGCGGCGCTGGCGGAGGCGGGGGCGACGAAGGAAGACATCGCCAACGCCTTTGGCGTGCCGATGGCGTACCTGACCAAGGAGACGAACCTGGCCAACCTGCAGGCCGCGGATCGGCAGCACCTGGGCCTGACCATCCGCCCCAGGCTGCGCCGGCGGGACCAGCGGCTGACGCGCACGCTGGCCCGGCGCGCGGACCCGACGGGCCGGCTGTTCTTTGCCAGCGAAGACCCGACGCCGGTGGAACGGGACTACGCCCTGCGGCGTCAGGAACTGGACATGGCGCAAGGCGTGCGCACGATCAACGAACTGCGCCTGGAACGCGGCCTGGACGCGGTGGCGTGGGGGGATAGGCCGTGGGTGCCGGGGAATTGGAAGCAGGTGGAGTGAGATTTGTGAGGCCGGTGGTGGTCTGTTAATATTAAATTTGAGAAACTTTGATGAGGAGGTGGGCTATGCGTGGAATGCTTTTGGGTTTGGCGGTGATGGTGTTGGGGGGCGTGGCGCGGGGGGAGGTGGTAATAAATAACTTGCCTGGGATAGCACCAACACCCACGTTTACGGCCAATACTTCGAGCGGACAATTTCTGTTTAGTGGCCCTAATGGATATAAAATAGATATAATTGAATTCAATATTAAAAATAATGGTTCATCAATTCTCACAGGGGGCACAAATTTCTTTTTTAAAGTAAATTTTCCTGGATTAACTAATAGCAATTATTTAAACCCCGGAAAAAACCTTGCAGTTGGCGGCAACGACTTCTTTGTTTTGGATTTAAATCCATTTAACTATGTCACAAGTGGTTCTAATCAGGATTTGATTGTATCGTTTACTACGAATAGTTCCGGTACTGATACTTTGATCAACACGATCCAGTTTGCCACAAGTTCAAGTGCGCCGACGGTTGCTAGTGGTTGGAGTTTTGTAACAACAGCTCCCCAGGCAAGTAGTCAGAATATAGCTTTTGCATTGACTGCCGTCCCCGAGCCCGGCACGCTGCTTTTAGGTGGCATCGCCGCCGCGTGCGGTGGTGGCGGGGTGTGGTGGCGGCGGAAGCGGAAGCCGCAGGTGGCTGAGACTGTGGAGAGTGTGACAGCGGTTTGAGGCGAAGGCGCAGCGAAACAACGAAAGCCCTGCCGGATGCGGCGGGGCTTTTTTGTTTTGGTGAGCCGGGTGCGGGAGCGCCCGGGCCGCTGGCGCAGACAGGGACGTTGACTCTTTGCAAGAAAACCAAACTATTCTGTTTCGGCTGTCAAAAACGAGCATTTTTTGACTGTTCAGAGCGGCCCGGGCGCTGCCGCACCCGGCTCACCAGGCGGGTTGGACGAGCATTGGGTTTTGGGAGAGATGGATGTTAGATGCGGTGTTTTTAATGAAGCTGTGT
>JAFMJU010000426.1 GCA_017853285.1 Gemmataceae bacterium | reverse complement strand
TTCATCGTTGCCTCCCTGGCAGGCGGCCTGCTGGCCGGGAATCTGCCGGCTGCCAGCTACACGCGGGTGCTTGGTTCGGGTGGCAAGCTGAATATCGGTGCCATCGGTGTCGGGGGCCGCGGGGCCGGAGACCTGGACGGCGTCTCCAGCGAGAACATCGTCGCCCTGTGCGATGTGGACCAGGGAGCGCTGGGCGCCGCAGGGGCTCGCCACACCGGGGCCAGGAAATATGCCGACTATCGCCAGTTGCTGGAACAGAAAGATCTCGAGGCGGTGGTCATCGGCACCCCCGACCACCACCACGCCCCCGCCACCGTGCGCGCCCTGCGCCGTGGCCTGCATGTCTACTGTGAAAAGCCCCTCACCCACACGGTGGAAGAGGCCCGTCTGATCACCAAATTGGCCGCCGAGAAGAAAGTGGCCACCCAGATGGGCACCCAGAACCACGAACACCCCGGGTACCTCCGGCTGGTCGAACTGATCCAGTCGGGGGCCATCGGCCAGGTGCGCGAAGTGCATGTGATCACCGACCGCCCCGGCCGCTGGTGGCCCCAAGGTATGGCCAAGCCCACGGTTGCACAAAAAGTGCCGGCCCATCTGGATTGGGACCTATGGCTTGGGCCTGCGGCCCTGCGTGATTACAACGCCGCCTATGTGCCATTCAAGTGGCGCGGCTGGTGGGATTTCGGCTGCGGGGCCATTGGCGACATGGCCATTCACCTGATGGATCCCACCTTCTGGGCGCTCGACCTCGGCAAGGCGTCCGGCCCTGTGAAGGTAACCTCCGAAGCACCCCCAGCCAACCCGTTCAGCGCCCCCAAATGGATGCACACCGTGCTGGAATTCGGCGCCCGGGGCAAACTGGCCCCGGTGAAGGTGCATTGGTACGAGGGGGAAACCCAAGCCCCTGCAACCATCGCCAAGGAATTGCCCATGAACGGTTCGCTGTTCATCGGGGATACCGGCAAAATCTCCATCCAGCACGACCACATGCCCAAACTGCTCCCCGAGGAAAAATTCAAGGATTTCAAAGGTCCCGAATCCTACCTGCCCAAGTCGCCCGGGCATCACCGGCAATGGTTAGAGGCCTGCAAGACCGGCAGCCGCACCGGCAGCAACTTCGCCTACGCCGGCCCGTTCACCGAACTGGTCCTGCTGGGCAACATCGCCCACCGCGTGGGTACTGCCATCGAATACGATCCTGTTACCGGCAAGGTCACCAATCTCCCCGCGGCCAACCAGTACCTGGGCAAGGAATACCGCAAGGGCTGGGAGGTCGCCTGACCATGCCGCTGACACCCTTCCATGTCGCCGTTCCGGTGCGCGACATCCCGGAGGCCCGCCATTTCTACGGCACCCAAATGGGGCTGCCGGAGGGGCGCTCCGCCCCCACCTGGATCGATTTCAACCTGTTCGGCCACCAGTTCGTGGTGCACCTGGATCCATCCATCGGCAAATCCGGCAAGGTGCAGCACCACTTCAACCCGGTGGACGGACATGGCATCCCGGTTCCGCATTACGGCGTCGTGCTGACCATCCCTGATTGGGAAGCCCTGGAAAAAAGAATCCGCACCTTCGTGACAGAGTTTGTGGTGGAACCCTACACCCGTTTCGCAGGTCTGCCCGGCGAGCAGAAAACCATGTTCTTCCTCGACCCGACCGGAAATGCCTTGGAGTTCAAGGCCTTTGCCGACATTGAAAAATCCCTGTTCGCGGTTTGACTTCCAACCGGCAACTTTGTTCTGAAAAACCAGGACCCACCATGACAAGACTCTTGCTTCCGTTTGGCTACCTGTTGCTGATTGGCCTGACTCCGGCAGCCGTGCTGGGTGAAAAAACAGCAACCAACCAGTTGGCTGGGCCAGATTTCGTCGCCCTGGTTCCGGGCGGCACGCTGGTCATTGTGGGTGGAGGCAAAACCCCCGCAAAAGCGCGCGAGGTGTTTGTCACCGAAGCCCGCAAGGGCACTGGCAAGCTGGTGGTCATTCCCTCCGCCGGCGCTTCGAGCAAAAACAAGCCACCTGCTGAAATCCTGCGCGATTGGTCTGCCGACTTCCCCGAGGCGACCATCCTCGATTGCGCGACCCGCGACGATGCGCTGAAACCGGATTCCGCCCGCCTGCTGGAGCAAGCACAGGCCGTCTGGATCGATGGCGGCCAGCAAACCCGTCTGGCCCAGCTCTACCAGGGCACTCCGGTGGAGCAAGGCCTGAAGAATCTCCTGCGCCGTGGCGGCGTGGTGGGAGGCACCTCCGCAGGCGCCGCCATCATGTCCAGAGTGATGATTGCGTCGGAGGGCAAACAGGCCGACGCGCCGGTGATGGCCACCGGCCTCGATCTGCTGCCCCGGGTGATTATCGATCAGCATTTCACCCAACGCTCCCGAAAGGCTCGGCTTGCCACCGCGGTAAAAAACAACCAAGGCCTAGCGGGATTGGGGATCGATGAAGGCACCGCGCTCATCATCAACCAGCGCCTCATGGCGGCGGCCGGCACCGGGGGCGTTCACGCCATCTGGAGTCTCGATGGCAAAACCGCGCGAGAACAGACCTGGAAGGGAGGCGAAGGCGAAAACGCGGTGGATGACCTGCCCAGACTTTGGCGCCTCGCCGCTTTGGGCGAACCGGCGCCACGCGGCAAACCGCTTCTGGAAAAAGGCTCCCTGGTGGCAGTGGGCGGAGGCGGCATGGTGCCCGAAGTGGTGGAGAAGTTCATCGACCTGGCGGGCGGCAAGGACGCGCTGATCGTGGTGCTACCCACAGCCGGCGAACCGGGCGACAGCGTGCGCGAGGCACGCCAAGCCGGGGGCTTTTTCAAACGGGCCGGAGCGACCAACGTCAAGGCCTTGGCTGGCGTGACCAGGTCGGAGGTGGATTCCGATGAGTATGTGAACCTGCTGGCCCAGGCGAAGGGCGTCTGGTTTGGCGGTGGTCGGCAATGGCGTTTTGTGGATGCCTACGAGGGAACCAAATCCCTGGAGGCGATGCGGGCCGTGCTTGCCCGCGGTGGTGTGATCGGCGGCAGCTCCGCCGGCGCCACCATTGTGGGGGATTACCTGTGCCGCGGCGGCCCCTTGGGCAATCGGGAAATCCTGGTACCCGGCTACGACCGGGGCCTGGCGTTTCTGCCTGGCGTGGGTATCGACCAGCATTTCAGCCAGCGCCGGCGTTTTGCCGACATGGAACAGTTCATCCGCCAGCAGCCCGGATATCTGGGCATCGGCATCGACGAAGCCACCGCCCTGGTGGTGACTCCCGACACCACCGAAGTGCTGGGCCCCGGTAAGGTGCATGTCTACAAGCAAGGCCGGGAGAAAAAAGAATACGCCAAAGGGGAAAAGGTGGCCCTGGAGTAGAGCCCTACCCCATCAACCCCCAGTCTTATTCCCATCCAGGGGCGATGCCGACCGGATACCCGAGGTTTTCGTCGAATCCGATTTGGCCTTGGTCGACTCGTCTAGTTTTTTGGCTTTAAACCAGGTGCCGAAACGGGTGTAACAGGCCTGGCACCGTACCGGCGCCTGCAAGATCAGCTTGAAGAAAAAATCACCCGGTTTGGGCGAGGAAAAATAGACTCGATCCGATTTGCATCGGGGGCACCGCGGATAGTTGCGGCTCGTGAAGAGCATGCGGACACTCCCGGGACCTGGCCAAACCTCTCAACCAACCATGGGACCATTCG
>JAFMJU010000425.1 GCA_017853285.1 Gemmataceae bacterium | reverse complement strand
CAGAATCCACAGCCCGGTGCGGGTGTCCCCAACGCCGGCCAGGCTGGCCACCGCGGTGCTGAGCAGCAACTGGAATGGCAACAGGGTGAGCGTCACGCTCAGATAATCGCGGGCGAACTCCAGCGACAGGCCTTCCAGTTGCAAGGCCCCCAGCAGCGGGTCCAGCCACACCAAGCCGGGCAAGCCTCCCAGCAGCCCAAGCACCACCGCCAGAATCATCGACTGGTGGAAGGCCAGGTTGGCGCCACGGATGTCCCTGGCCCCCACCAGGCGCGACACCAGGGCCGATGCCCCCACGCTGGCCAGCACGCCATAACAGGAAACCACCCAAGCCAAGTAAAAGCAGGTGGTTTGCGCCCCCTGCAGCGCCAGTTGCTTGTCGGGATCGAGATTGAGCGCGTTACCGGCCAGCCAGCGGTCGGTCTGGTTCACGGTCAGGTGCAGCATCTGCTGCAACAGGGCCGGCCAAGCCAAGCCCAGCACCCGCTTCCAGACCGGAACGGACGGGTCGATCCAAAGGGAGGGTTCGTTCAGCGGACTTTCCGGCTCGGCCCCCGCCGCATCTTGGGCCGGTTGGCTCACGCAATCACCATCCATGGTTTGCCGCCGGGCACCTGGAACCGGTCACCGGCCTGCAGCTTGCGCCCGGGCCGCAATTCCACCTCGTTGTTCACCAACACACCCCCGTCGCGGATCAGCATTTTGGCCCCGCCGCCTGTGTCGGCCATGCCCGAGACCTTGACCGCCTGGGCCAAGGTGAGGCCGCCCAACAAACGGATAGTCTCCACCGGAGGATTCATGAGGTACGGGCACTCCCATTCGCAACAAAGGACCCCGGGTTCGGGGTAGGCCTATCAACACAATGATCTATGATAGCAGTAAGGGCTTGCCCAAACGGGGCACCCCGGTCGAGGTGCGGTATGGCAGCGTTAGCGGAAGCCAACAAATCGAAGGTGGCCACGGATGTGGTGGCTGAAATCCAGGCACTGAAGAAAAAACAGGATGCGGTCATCCTGGCCCACTACTACCAGCAGGGCGAGATCCAGGCCCTGGCTGATATCACCGGCGACAGCCTGCACCTGGCGCGCGAGGCCACCAAGGTCAATAACCAGGTCATCGTCTTTTGCGGCGTGCACTTCATGGCCGAGACGGCCAAGATCCTCAATCCCAGCCGGACGGTGGTTCTGCCCGACCTGAAGGCCGGTTGCAGCCTGGCCGACAGTTGCCCAGCCCCTCGGCTAGCCCGCTACCAGGAGATGCTCCGCGAAAATGGCCGCGTGTTCGAGACGGTCACCTACATCAACAGCACCGCCGCCACCAAGGCCCTGTGCGACTGGGTGGTCACCTCGGGCAACGCCCGCGAGATTATTGACCGCATCCCCAAAGACAAGGAGATACTCTTCGTGCCCGACCGGCACCTGGGCCAGTACCTGCGCGAGGTGACCGGCCGGCCCATGATCCTGTGGGACGGCGCCTGCATGGTGCATGAGATCTTCAGCGTGGGCGCGCTCATCGAGTTGAAGAAGAAGATCCCCGGTTCGGTCACCGTGGCCCACCCCGAGTGCCCCGCCAACATCCTGGCGCAAAGCGATTACATCGGCGGTACCGAGGCGATCATCCGCCATGTGGGCGGCATCGAGAAACCAACCGACTTCCTGGTGGCCACCGAGCCGAACATGATCTGGCAACTGGAACACCGCCATCCCCGCCACCGCTACCACCCGGTGCCGGGCATCACCTGCGCCTGCAACGACTGCCCGCACATGGCCCTCAACACGCTGGAAAAGGTGCGCGACTGCATGGAGACCCTGTCACCAGAGATCACCTGGCAGCCGTATTTCGACAAGGCCGGCGAAGTGCTGCGCAAGAGCCTGCTGAAGTGAGACCGGAGACTGACCGATGTCGCTGATCGCCGGTGCCCTGCTGGTCCAAACCCGCGTGCCGTGCTGGCATGTGGCCGACCTGGCCCAGCGCCTGAAAAAGGGTATCCCCCTGCCGCAGGGCTGCACACTGCGCCCGTTCACCGCCATGGGTGAGCCGGGTTGCCCGGTCACGGTGCAAACCGGTTGGTCAACCGCCGGGCTGGGCGTGGTGTTGGAGGTGACAGGCAAGGCCAAGGCGACCGAAGGGGACGCTTCAAGGCCACACCTGGCCGATGGCGTGTCGCTGTGGATCAACACGCGGGGCGGTCTCAGCGGCAAACGCGCCACCGCCTACTGCCATTTGCTGCATTTGCTGCCCGTGGGGGGTGGTGCGGACAAAACCGAGCCGTTGCTCTGCCAGGGGAAAATCCCCCGCGCCCTGGAAGAGGCCCCGGCCATTCCCATCAGCAAGATCTTTTTTCGCTCCCGGTTGGAAAAGGGCGGCTACACCCTGGCCGCCCTGATTCCCCAGGAGGCGCTGCACGGTTTTGACATCGAGCAGAACCGCACGCTGGCCTTTCAAATCAAAGTGCAGGACGCGGAACGGGGCGCGCTGGTCACCTGTGCCGACCTGGAGGTGAACTTCGAGGAAGATCCCTCGTGGTGGGATCAGCTTCTCTTGCGCGATGAACCCCCGCCCGGCGAACCCGGCTCAATCACCGATCCGGCCACCCAGGCCAAGAAGACCAAGAGCCAGGTGGACCCGTTCGACGATGAGCCCCCGGCAAAGCCCGTCCGCAGGGGCCGACGCAAGGCAGGTGAGAACGGGTGACCCCGCCTGGATGCTCTCCCCGGCAGCCGGCACATCCGCCCAGGCCTCGCCATCCACCGGCCAGCCTTCCGGGAACTCCAGATCAACCGGCGCGAACAGGATCGCCTTGGCCACTGTTGGCCCTGTGGATGCAAATGGCTCCGGCCTTCCTCCACCTTCGCAACCCCACCGGTGCCAAGCCCAGGCCGAAAAGCCTCTGGCGCGCTCCAGCACCTCCACACTGGCCGGCCAGCGCGGGTTGATCTCAATCACCCAGGCATGGTCATCGTGCAGCATCAGGTCCACGCCAACCAGGCCGCGCAGGCCCATGCCCACTAGCGCTCCCCCCAAGCGCTTGAGCTGCGCCTGAATTGCCGGGCTTGTCCCCAACGGCCCCACGCTGCCGCAGTAGCCAAAGCCACGGGCATGGAGCCATGGCTGCCCCACCCATTGCTCGGTCACACCCAGCCATTCGGCTTCGCCCGCACCCACCGCGTAAACCGCCGAGGCGTTCAGCCCATCCACGCGCCGCTGGGCGAAACAACGCCAGGGCGACACCGTTTCATTCACCGGCCAATGCCAAACACCGCGACCACCAGCACTCTGATAAGGCTTCAGCAACCAAGCCGTTTCCTCCCCCGCGGGTGGGCGTACCGCCAGATCGGGGACTGATACTCCCGCCCCGCGTAGACGCCGTTGCCACCGCTTGGGAAAGCGCGCCTCACGCAGGGCCCGGCCTTGGTTTCCCCACAAGGGCGCCCAGGAGGCACACTTGGCCAGCAGGCCCGGATGGTTTTCCAAACCGCCGCCGTAAGCCCACGGAATGCCTGGAAGCAGCAGCCTTTCCAACCCCTCTGGCGGCCAATCTTTCAGACGCTGGGTGATAACCCCGGGAAGGGCCAGCAAGTCGGTATCGGTGAACAGGTCGAGGCAGAGCGGGCGCTCGCCGGCGCGGGTGGCGCTCCAGGCCATGGCGCGGGTGCTGGCACCCACGAGGGTGACCGAAGGA
>JAFMJU010000424.1 GCA_017853285.1 Gemmataceae bacterium | reverse complement strand
CCCGTCCCTTCAGCAAGATCACACCGGGTTCGGTCGGGTTTCCAAGGGTTTTTCGGTGGTGGAAGCGATCGCGAAAAAGTCCCTGGAACCGGATACGGATGGGGTTGAGCCGATCACCATTCAAAAGGCCAGTGTTCGTCCCTGATTCTTTCAACGATTTTTTCAAAATGAGCCATTTATAAAAATTCGGAAATATTTTGGAACTTTTTCCTCTTTGGCGTAAACCATTGTTGAAGTTGGCCTATTCTTTTTGTTAGATGTTTGGATCAAGGCTGCTTGAAAAGCCATCTCGTTAGCCTTTAACAAAATGAAAAACTGGGTTGATTCGACCCTAAAACTAGCCGGGCCGGGGGAAGATGGGCGTGTGTGGGGACGACACACGCTCGTTTTGAGGTTGGTGGACGGGGACGACCCACCTTCCGCCCCCGGTCCGGCTTTTCAAAGACATCCCTTGCCGCCCCAGGGCTTTCCTTTCCGATTCCTTCTCGCCTACTAATGTTTTGTTTGTTTGCAATCCCCGCCACCACTCCCCTGGGGCGTTCCCGCGATGTGCCAACTTCGCAGAAAAGCATTCTCACTGGTTGAACTGCTGGTTGTGATCGCTTTGGTGAGCCTTTTGGCTGGCTTGCTGGTTCCAGCCGTGCAGCAAGCCAGGTCAGCGGCACTCCGATCTGGTTGCTCGAACAACCTGAGGCAGATTGGAATCGGTTTTCTCCATTACCTCGACCTGAACGACAAAATGCCCCACAACGGGGATTACCGTTTGGGCCCAAACGGGATCTATCTCCCCAATTCGTGGTCGGCTTTTGGGCGCTTCCTGCCGTTGATCGAGCAGGATGCCATGTTCAAGGCCATCGATTTTGACAAGGGATATTGGACTCAGCCGCAAGTCACCTCGATCCGTATCCCCTCGTTCCTCTGCCCGGCTGAGCCCAACGACCGGGGCAATGGCTACGACCCGGTGCATGGGCACCAATATTGGCCAGCCAGCTATGCGCTCAATTTGGGAACCTGGATGGTTTTGTCCAACAAGAGCGGAACCATGCGAACCGGGGATGGCGCTTTCGGCCCAAACCGGAGCTATCGCTCCACCCAGTTCACCGATGGAATGAGCAACACACTGGCCCTTGCAGAAGTGAAAGCCTATACCCCCCGCTTCCAACCCGCCGATACCGGGAAAATCTACCTGACGCCACCCGCCATTCCGGAAAAGCCTTCCGATCTGGCCATCCCCAAGTTCGAAACAGTTGCCCAGGAATCCATGGGGCATGGCATCTGGTCGGCAGGTCAGGTGCAGGAGACCGGATTCACCACGGTGTTCACTCCAAACACCCGCGTGTTAGCTGGCGGGGAGCCAGGCGGGGTGGATGTCGATTATGTTTCCGCCGCCGAGTTCCATTTGGGGGACACCTATGCCGCCGTGACAAGCCGGAGTCATCATCCGGGCGGCGTCAACACGCTGATGTTGGACGGTTCGGGGCGTTTTGTTTCGGACAAAATTCGTTTGGCGGTTTGGCGCGCCATGGGAACGCGGGCCGGTGGTGAGGTTTTTGAGGCCCCTTGAAGACAGGCCAACCCCTCAGGCTTTGGTTGTTTTGCCTTAGTTATCAAGATAAAATTAGGACAGATCGATTCCCGACCCTGCCGCCCCGTTGGGGCACCACGGGAGCATGCCAGGCTTTCCAAGGGGAAACCGGCAGCGGTGGACCAAATGGTGTCATACCCATGATTATTCGGTGTTTTGCCATCGTGGCCACATTGGTCCTTTCTGGCCTATCCGGCGTTACCGCGCGGGGCCAAGGGGCCGCGAAACTGGAATACAACCGGGATATCCGCCCGATCCTCACCGAGAACTGTTTCGCCTGCCACGGGCCGGACAGTGCCGCCCGCAAGGCCGACTTGCGGTTAGACCGCCGGGAGGACGCGGTCAAGGCCGGAGCCATTGTGCCTGGCAAGCCGGAGGAAAGCCCCCTGGTCGAAAGGCTGTTCGACCTTCGGCGTGACAAAATCATGCCGCCTCCCAAGTCCCACAAGGTGCTGAAACCGGAACAGAAGGAGATCTTGAAGAAATGGGTGGCCCAGGGGGCCGACTACCAGTTGCACTGGTCATTCATCACCCCGCAAAAACCCGCCGTGCCTGTTGTCAAGAACAAGGCTTGGACCCGCAACCCAATCGATGCGTTCGTGCTCTCGGCGCTCGAAGCCAAGGGGCTGGCACCGGCGGGTGAGGCCGACCGCGCCACATTGGCCCGCCGCCTCAGCCTCGACCTGACCGGGTTACCCCCCGAGCCCGCGCTGGTGCGCGCCTTTGTCGCGGACCAATCACCTGACGCGTACGAGCGATTGGTGGACAAGCTGTTGGCCTCGCCGCATTGGGGCGAACACCGCGCCCGCTACTGGCTGGATGCCGCCCGTTACGCCGATACCCACGGCATCCATTTCGACAACTTCCGCGAGATGTGGAGCTACCGCGACTGGGTGATCAACGCCTTCAACCGCAACCAGCCGTTCGACCGGTTCACCATCGAGCAGTTGGCCGGTGACCTGCTTCCGGACGCCACGCTCGAGCAAAAGGTGGCCACCGGTTTCAACCGGTGCAACATCACCACCAACGAGGGTGGTGCGATCAGTGAGGAATATCTGGTCCTCTACGCACGTGACCGCACCGAGACCACCTCCCAGGTCTGGATGGGCCTGACCACGGGTTGCGCGGTCTGCCATGACCACAAATTCGACCCGCTCAGCATGAAGGATTTCTATTCCCTGGCTGCGTTCTTCAACAACACCACGCAAAACGCCATGGATGGGAACATCAAGGACACCCCGCCCATCATTCCCCTCCCCAGGGAGGATGAGCGCGCCAAGTGGTTGAAGGTGCAGGAAGACCTGAAGGCCCTGCGCGCCCAAGCCGAGGACCGCAAGAGATCGGGCCGGGCAGACTACGACTCCTGGCTGGCCGGTGTGAAGCCCGAGGAGATGAAACGCAAGATTCCCACCGAGAACCTGGCCCTGCTGGCGGAACTGCGCGAGGGGGAAGGGAAGACAGCCCAGGTCATGGTGGATGGCAAGGAGGCCAAGCTTTCCCTGGAGGGTGCCGCATGGGTGGCCGAAAAGGGGAAGGCCCGCAAGGATCTCCAGGTGAACCAGCCTGGGGCTGTGGTTTTCAAGGATGACCTGAAAGAAGCCGGAAATCTGGAGCGGGACAAGCCGTTCACCTTGGGGGCCTGGGTGCAGATTCCCCGTGGCTCCAACTTTGGTCCCATTGTGGCCCGCATGGAAAAAGGCCCGGGCCATCGGGGCTGGGACCTGTGGTACGAGAACGGCCGCTTCGGCCTGCATCTGGTAAGCACATGGCCCACCAGCGGCATCAAGGTGCTCACCCGCAAGACCTTCAACTTCAATGAATGGCACCATGTGATGGTGACCTACGATGGCTCGTCCAAGGCTTCCGGCGTGAAGGTTTTCGTCGATGGCGCCTCTCTCGACATCGAAGTGGTCAACGACACCTTGTCAGCCGCCCCCGGTACCATCCGCACCACGGTTCCCCTGCGGGTGGGCCGACGCGAGGAAAGCGAACCGCTCAACAAGGTAAGGCTCAGGGATTTGCGCCTCTACAAGGCGGCGCTGGCTCCTGACCAGGTTGCAAACCTGGGGCGTGATGGGCGGGTTGGTGAAATCCTCGCCAGG
>JAFMJU010000423.1 GCA_017853285.1 Gemmataceae bacterium | reverse complement strand
TTGCGGTGAATCAGTTTGGTGACCGCGCCTCCGAGGGTTTCAATCCCCAGTGACAAGGGGACCACATCCAGCAAAAGCATCCGGCGTTTTCCGCCAGTCAGCAGATCTGCCTGGATAGCGGCACCCAAAGCCACCACCTCGTCCGGATTCAATTCGACATGGGGCTTCCTGCCGAAGAACGCCTCCACCTCGGAACGGACCAGGGGAATACGGGTGGATCCACCCACCATCACCACCTCATCGATGGAGGACGGTTCAAGTTGGGCATCGCGCAGCGCGGCCCGGCACTTGTCGAGCGACCGATGAACCAAATGGCGGGTGGCTTGCTCAAACTGGGCCCGGGTCCATTCCCTTTCGAGATTTCCACCTTCCGGCAGGGCCAAGGTCAGGGTTGCCCGTTCGTTGGAACTGAGGCTTATCTTGCAGGCTTCCGCGGCGTCCCGGGCGGCGCTCAGCAGGGCCGGGGTGATCTTGCCAGGGGGAAGGGTGGAAAGGAGGGAATCTGAAAGGACCCGGTCAAAATCATCTCCACCCAACCGCGTGTCGCCCCGGGTACTGAGAACCTTGAAGACCCCCTCCCGGATGGACAGGATCGAACAATCGAATGTGCCGCCACCCAAATCGTATACAGCCACCGTGCCCTGCCTGCGCCTGTCCAGGCCGTAGGCGAGAGCGGCGGCGGTGGGCTCATTGACAATCCGGAGCACCTCCAGGCCGGCGATCCGGGCGGCATCCCGCGTGGCCTGACGCTGGGAATCATCGAAATAGGCCGGGACCGTGATGACAGCGCGGGTGGGGTTGCCGGCCCGGCGGCGCACCTCAGCCAGGATTTTGGCGGAAAGCTCCTCCGGGGTGAACAGTTTTCCGGCGGCGCGTATCGCCAGCAATGATCGGCCGTCCCCTGCCACCCTTTCTTCCACCGGGTAGGGAAGGTTTTTGGCCTCTTCCCTGGTTTCCGCGATCGAGCGGCCCATCAGGCGTTTGATGCTGTGCAGGGTGTTGGATGGATCGCTGGCCGCCAGGTCGCGCGCCTCCTTGCCGACTGTCACGGAACCGTTGGGAGCAATGTGAATGACGCTGGGGACCGAAACTTTGCCAGCTTGGCCGGAGAGGATTCTGGGTTCACCGTCCACCATCGCCGCGGCGAGGCTGTAGGTGGTGCCAAGATCGATGCCAACCACTCCTGTGGCGTGTGCGTTGTCACTCGCGCTCATGCGCAGGGAACCCCTGGGTGCCGGAAAACGGGCCGGACAGTGAAAACCGGGCCCGTACGCGTGATGGATAGGGTGCGGAGAAAAGATTGGGCGCTAAGGGACTCGAACCCCTGACCCGCACGGTGTAAGCATGCCGCTCTACCAACTGAGCTAAGCGCCCCAAAATCAATCTAACAGAATTTTATGGATCCGCCCGTCCAAGTCACGGGCCAGACTCCTTAAAAATCTGCCATGGTTCAACAATTCGCGGGCCTGGACGCGCCAATCGGGCCCGGTTGGATTTTGGGTATGCAGGTTGGGGTTTTCCGGGAAAACGGTTTGCAACCTCCGCCAAACCCCGTCCCAATCCCTTTTCGCCTTTGCCAAATGCGCTTCCAGGGTGTGGGTATCCTGGTTTTCCAGCTCTTCGATCCTTTCCCGCCATTCCAACTGCTGCTCGAGGATTTCAGGCGGCATGTTCCGCTGCGAGGCGGAATCAGGCCCCCCGCACAACGCCAACAGGTGTTCGGCCCGGGATAGCTCATCCTTCAGAACCTGGTAGGCCTGGTTGACCAGGCTGGCTCTTTCCTGACTGGCCTCCAAAAAAGCCTCCCCGGCCATCCCGTGGGCGTCGGGATGGACCGCCCCACAAAGGGCCAGGTAATTGCGCTCCAGCGCCTCAGCGTCCTGCAGGAGGCTTTTGGGAAGCCCCAGCACAGCGAAATAATCGCAAGCGGTTGCCATGTCGAGCAGGGCCCAATGCACAGGAAAACGGAAAAGGCCGGGGACCTGACGGAGCCCCGGCCCGAAAATTGTAGGATGCGTCGCGCCGGGTCAGACCGAATAGCTGCTGCCGCAGCCGCAGGTGCTTTTAGCGTTGGGGTTGGTCACGCTGAAGCCGCTCTTGTTGAGATCGTCATGGAAGTCGATGGTGGCACCCTGGAGGTACAGGAGGCTACGCTTGTCAACCACCACACCCACGCCGTCGAACTCATAAAGCTGGTCGAGCTTCTCGTTGTAGTTGGGGTCGAGGTCGAGCTTGTTCTGGAAGCCGCTGCAGCCTCCACCCTGGACGCGGACGCGCAGGTAAACCCGGTCCTTGAAGTCGTTTTCCGCGATGATGGCCTTCACCTTGTCGGTGGCCTTTTTGGAAACGGTCATCGGGCAGGCCTGGGTCGCCGTGGCGGTGCCGGTGGAGCAGGTGGTTTCGTTGGTCGAGCAGCCGGACATGTCATCCTCCTTGCGGGTCAAAAAGTCCCAAGTAAAAACCTAGTTACCAGAAGAAGTTCAGGCTGTCACCGCCACCGTGGCGGATTCGGCCTCGCTGGAGCCCTGTTTTTGCTGGTAATCGCGGACGGCGGCCTTGATGGCATCCTCGGCCAGCACCGAACAGTGCACCTTGACCGGGGGAAGGGCCAGCTCCTCCACAATGGAGGTGTTCTTGATTTCGAGGGCCTCGTCGAGGGATTTGCCCTTGAGCCATTCGGTGGCGAGGCTGCTCGAGGCGATGGCGGAGCCGCACCCGAAGGTCTTGAAGCGGGCCTCCTCGATGAGGCCGGTGGCCTTGTTCACCTTGATCTGCAGTTTCATCACATCCCCGCATTCCGGGGCGCCCACGACACCGGTGCCGACCACCGGGTCATCGCGGTCGAAGCTGCCGACATTCCGGGGATTGTTGTAATGATCAAGTACCTTGTTGCTGTATGCCATGACGGACTCCTGTTCCTCCGTGAAATGATAAGTCGGATAATTCGGGCTCAGTGGCCAGCCCATTGGACAGTCTTTAGATCAATGCCGGCCCGATGCATCTCGTACAGCGGGCTCATCTCGCGCAGGTGGTTGACGGCGCGGACAACATCGCGGATGACGAAGTCGATCTCCTCCTCGGTGTTGAAGCGGCCGATGCCGAAACGGATGGAGCTGTGGGCGCGCTCATCGTCGGCGCCCAGGGCCTTCAGCACATAGCTGGGTTCAAGGCTCGCCGAGGTGCATGCTGATCCAGAGGAAACGGCGATGTCCTTGATGCCCATCATCAGCCCCTCACCCTCGACAAAACCGAAGCTGAGGTTCAAGTTGCCCGGCAGGCGCTCCGTGGGATGGCCGTTCACCTCGACATGGTCGAGCTGGCCCATGATTCCCTGACGCAGCCTTTCGCGGAGGTTGAGCAGGCGGGCGGATTCCTCGGGCATTTCCTTGCGGGCGATCTCGGCGGCGGCGCCCAGACCGACAATCAACGGGACAGCCAAGGTGCCAGAACGCATGCCCCGCTCATGGCCACCGCCATCCTGGATGGCATCCAGACGGACCCTGGGATCCTTGCGGCGGACATACAGTGCGCCAACACCCTTGGGGCCATACATCTTGTGGCCGCTGAGACTGAGGAGGTCGATGCCCATCTTCTGGACATCGAGGGGGATTTTACCGGCAGCCTGGACGGCGTCGGTGTGGAAAAGTACGCCTTTTTCCTTGCAAATGGCACCGATCTCGGCGATCGGCTGGATGGTTCCC
>JAFMJU010000422.1 GCA_017853285.1 Gemmataceae bacterium | reverse complement strand
TTCGTGGAAACTGTCCAGGGCGGATATCCGCCATTTCCGCAGCAAGGATTTTGACGCTTTCCGGGCGGATATCTTGTCGCGCCCCCGCACTGTCGTCCTTTGCACCCACCGCCATTCGCTGGAAGGTCTGAAGCAATTGCTTCCCCCCTTCGTGAAGGTGAGCCGTGAAATCCGTTGCGATATTCCTCACTTGCCCTTGGTGGCGGATGAATACCAAAAGTCCGCGAAAAAGCTCCTTGGAGAAACTGCACTTGGGCTTTGCGATGTGGCTGTTCTGGAGGTGACCCGCTGACCAACATTCACCCGCAAGGTCATTTCAAGCCCAAAACAGTCCAACGCAAATCCACCCCGTCCAGAGATGAGGAAAAGGCCTGACTGCCATCCTCACTCCAAATGACTGATCGGATGATGGCTTTATGGCCCGCGAAACGGCCCACCACCCTGCCTTTTTCCGGGTCGACTAACACAACTGGATAATCTTTTGGTTCATCCCATTCGCCTGAGGGCAATTCTTGTTGAACTTGCCCGGTTCCAACCAACACCAGACCGGAACGGTTATCCACTGCCAGTTCGGTGATCGATTGGCCAAGTTCGGCCACCACTCTCACTTGGTCGGGCCGGGCGGGATCTACCTCCAGTAGTCGCCCATCGGTACCACCTACAAGAAAACGGTTGCAACCTGCCAAACGGGCAAGGCACCAAAACTGAACTCCCTTTCTTGAGAAAAGCGTCCGGATTACTTTCTCCCCCACTCGGAAGTGGAGAACTCGCCCATCCCCTGAAACCACCACCAGTCCATCCCCTTGGGTGGTGAATTTTGCCGCGTTGAATTCCTTTTTTTCCTGGACAAAACGGTTTACAAGCGCCCCATCCGCCCGCCGATTCACCTGAATCGCCCCTTGGTGACTGACCGAGGCAACCAAGGCCCCGTCATCGCTTATCGCCACACCGCGAACCAATCCCTTGTGCCCCGGATATTCGCGAACAATCCGGCCAGTTCGGGTTTCCCATTCCTGGACAAGAAACGGGTCGTTTCCCTGCCCGGCCACCGCGCGTCCCTCACTTGGCACTATTTGCATGCTTGCCCAGAGGCCATTGTTGGTAACCGGGTCGTTTTCCCAACAGTTCTTGGAAACCAACCAACGAAAAACCCTGCCGCGATCTTCAACCGCCAGGATCTGATCCGGCGATTCAGGTCGCATCGTGACAATGGTCGATTGGGCCTGCCGATATCCTTCCATCATGCGGGTTGGTTGGACCAGAACCGGCCCCAATCCGCCAGACAATGGACCTTCGGGGAATGTGGCGATGCCCGCCACAAACAACCCCGCCATCAGGCAGACCCCAATAAACCCGGTGAAAGTTCTCGCCAAACGCCGGTTAATCCAACCAAAACCGCTTGGCGAAGAGCTTGCGATTGCCTTTTCCAAGGCATGCACCAAATCAACACAGGACGGGTACCGCGCATCCGGTTGCTTGGCCAACGCTTTGGCAATGACCCGATTTTCCCGAGGAGACAATCCGAGCAGGTTGGGTGCAGCATTCAGATGCGCCTGCGCCAAACCCAAACCTTGTTGGGTAAAAGGCTCCACACCCCGCAAATGACAATAGGTCATGGCCAACGCGTATTGATCCGATGCGGGAACGGGTTTTCCCAGCAAAGTTTCAGGGGCGGCGTAGGCCAGGGTGACTCCATCGCCCTTGGGAATTTCGCTTTCCACCACCCGGCGCAATAACCCGAAATCTCCCACTTTGCATTGGCCACCCACCAACAGAAGATTTCCCGGTTTGACATCCCCGTGCACCAGAGGCGGGGTCTGTTGGTGCAAGTGGTCCAAGGCCTCAGCCGCCTGACGGAGGTGCCCCAACAAGCGTAAAACGCCTGAATAATCGGCTGGAGCAACCGACTTTTCGTCAGGCCTGTGGAAAGTGGCAAGGGTCTGTTCAGCCAATTCGCTTCCGACCACGAACCAACCACGGGAAACCCACAGTCCAAATAAACCAAGCAGATGGGGATGACGCAGTTCCTTCAAGTGGGCAAGCGCCTTCCATTCCAGTCTGGACTTTTGCTCGCCCATCCAAAGGCATTTCAGGGCTACGTGAACACCCCCCGGCCCGGTGGCCCGCCAAACGGTCCCAAATCCACCGGTACCCAACCTGTCCAGAAGGCGGTATCCAGGAATAATCTCCAAACCGGGAGTCAATTCCTGAGTCCAACCAGCGACCGAACCGGGCGTGGCATCCAACCAGGCGGTTTGCTTCAGGGCGTTTACTTGAGATTGAAGAACCGGCAAAAGTTCGGGGTATTCCCGGCATAGTAGTGCAAGTTCGGGCTCAACACCCTGGAAAAACCGCTCCTCCCACGCCTCAAGAAGCTCATCGAGTATTTCTTGGTGCCTTGCTGAAAGGTCATGTTTTTTTTGATTGAAATCGGATGGCACTGCGGGTGCCTCATTCAATGGCTGGCCATTCACCCTGAAGGGCGTGGCCTAATAGGATTTTGGCTGAACGCCAGCGACGTTTCACCGTTCGATCCGACACTCCCAACATGCCGGCTACCTCTTGTTGGGTGGCACCGCCGTAATAAACGGCGTCAAACACCTCCCGCTCCTCCTGCGGCAACTTCCCAACAAGGGAATGGAAATGCCCCCATTCCTGCAGACTTTCGGGTTCCCCAGACCTGCATTTCGGTTCAGCCATTTCGCCGAACAGTTCGGCGGTGGAAATGGCTTGTTGCCGACGCTGCATTTCCCTGGCCAAATCTGCCAGTTCCCAACGGACATTTTGCAGGGCAAGGGCCATGAAGGCCCGGGTGGATTCCGGCTGCAAATGACTTACTGCCCGATGCAGGCGAATGAGTGAGCGCTGAAGCAGATCGTCGCTTTCCTCGAAACGGTGCAAATCCCGGCGGCACCGAAAAAGGGTGTGGGAGAGGATTTTCAGGCGCTCAAGACAATGCGTGAACAAACCATCCATCGCACCAGGTTGTCCCTGACGGATCTGCAGCAAAAGATCACGCACTGCCGTTGAGGTTTCAAATAAACGCATCAAATCGTCCCGGGTTCCAATTCCTCATCTTAGCTTTTCCTGATTGCACCATCAGGCTTGGTCAGGAATGATTTTCAAATTTTCAGCTGGAACAGCCAAAAGGAGTTCTCGAGCCCCGCCGCCCAACTGGACAAACCTGGTCGTCAGCAAGTTTGGGCCCTCCCCACAAATATTTGCCCAAAACCGGAGCAACGGGCGGCCACCAATCCAGGATCGGCAACCGATTCACCCTTATCATCCGAATTCTTTCAGAAAAACTCATAAACCTCTTGGTTTGTGGCAATTTTTCCCATTCGCGGACTAGGCACCTTAAGATGAACGGATCGGCAAGGATGTCCACCCGCGCAAGCGGGTCGCCGTGGATCAATTCGGCCTAGTCTGGTTCACCTTTTTCCACCCTTCCCCGTCATACGGAAGGGTTCACTTTTCATCGTTTGAGGAAGTTTCATGGATCGCAGCAAATTAGCGCTTTGGCTGGGTGGATTCTCCCTGGCCGCGTTGGTCACCGGGTTGGCCCTCACCTCCACCACCGTAGCCCAGGAGGCCAAGCAGGAAAACCCGCCCGAAGCCGAGAAACTCTCACCCGAGGAAGTTCCTGTCCGCAAGGCCCTGGTTGATTTCGTGTCCGCCTTTAACAGCAACGATGCCAAGGCCTTGGCAGCCACCCTG
>JAFMJU010000421.1 GCA_017853285.1 Gemmataceae bacterium | reverse complement strand
CCCGGATTTTTTTTCCGGGTGAATGCCGATCGCATGCTTCCAGACCCATTGAAGGGCAATCCTTCCGGGGCTTCCAGCAGTCGGAGCAGTTGGTTGGGGTGCTTGGACCCATGGTAAACCCGAACCACATCTTCTGGGCCGGGCAGGAGGTTGCCCGGTGACGCCTCCTGAAAATGCAGGTTGACCATGGCGCTGACATAACCGATTCCGACGCTGCAAAGAAAAGTAGCGGCGATTAAACGCAAGGGAAGATCCCAGTGTTGCTGGGAAACAGGATTGGCCTTATCCGTGCTCATCACTCCCCCACCTGATCTTGAACCGCCTGCAGCATCGTTTTTTCCGCAAGGCCGAGGTCCATCTCCAAACGGCAACCCGCAGCCGCCTTGTGGCCACCACCGGAAAAAGCCTCGGCAATTTTGCCTACATCCCCCGCCCCTGAACTCCTCAGGCTCACCCTGACCTTGCCGGGTGCCTCCTCGAAAAGAGCAATGGCTATCTCCACACCCGAAATTTGACGGGGAAGATCGCTGAGACCCTCGCTGTCCGCCAAGGTGCAGCCGGAATCCTGGAAATCATTCAGGCCGAGCCGAAGCAGACCCACTTTCCCCGAATGGAACAGCTTCAGGGAGGAGAGTGCCTTACCCCTGAGTTGCATCCTGCGGAGGGGTTCCTGCTGGTGCACCTGGTTGTAGATGTGTGTTGGTTGGGCACCCAGGTCAACTAACTCACCAGCCATTCGGAATGTGTGCGGTGTGACATTGGAGTGCCTGAACCACCCGGTGTCGAACGCCAAAGCTGTAAACAGCGCGTTTGCGGCCAGGCGATCGGGTTTAATGCCAAAGTGCCCGTAAGCTTGGAATACCAGCACGGCGGTCGCCTCCGCGGTGGTATCGACCAGGGCAGGTCCGCCTAGATCGTCCTGGGTTCGGTGGTGGTCAACGATCATCCGTGGAAGGTCTTGGTTTTTAAGCCAGGATCCACCAGCCCCCAACTGATTCCAGGTGCCCGTATCCAGTACCAGGAGGGCATCCGTTCCGGGCGGGATGGGTTGGTCCAAGATGTCCAGGCAGTTGATTTGATCGGTCAGAAATCGGTATGGGTGGGGGCAAGGGCCTATCAGGCAAGGCGTGGCATTTTTTCCAAGTTTTCCAAGCAAAACTGCCATCGCAATACAGGACCCGATGGCATCGCCGTCTGGTTTCTCATGGGTAAGCAGGGCGAGTCGGTTCGCCGGTTCCAGGAATTTTCGGAGAATGGCAAAATCGGCAGGCATCAGGATTTCCGAGGGTAATGCGAAGGTGGGCTGGTTCGCTATCGGGGACCTACATTTTAACCGAATTCACCTGGGCCATTCAACCACCTGGAAGGGCAAACAATCGGCCCGCCACAGCTCATGCGTGGCGGGCCGATGTGTTTCACAGTCAAATATTCCTGTCAAAAAGGGCTATCAGGAATTTCTCCGGTTCCGTACAGCAGATCCCATGGCGTCGGGCATACGGAATCCGGTGAGCAGGATTCCCCGAAAAATGCCCTCGAGCTTCCAAAAAGGAATACCATTTCGGATTTGAAACTACCGCATGCCATGCTGAAGTGGCTTCCGTAGCACCCTTTTGGTTCGCCGCTCAATTTCGAAGAGACATGGCGCTCCCACCAGGTGTCACCGCAGGTGGCGCAGTTTGCTTTTTTGGATTTGGGTCCGCAGGAGGAGCATCCCCTTTCGGTGGCCACCCCGGACCTATCCGCGGTAAGGTTGGGATTTGTTCCAGAAAACCCGTTTTGCCCTGGAACCATCCCGGCGGAGGGTGCAAAAGCAAGGTAAGGGGGGGGCATCACCACTTGTTGGGGGAAATGGACCGCCGGGCCGAAAAGAGTGACAGGATACCCCACATCACGGGAAGGACCTGAGGCTGACGCGTAGTAGGAAGGAGTTTGCGGAGGGTAGGCGTGCCAGCGTTGGGTTTCCTTCCCCCCCGGGTAAGCCTGGCTTGGATAAAGGGGATACTGCGCGCTGGCGTGATTCCAAACAGCCAACCATCCAACGACCGCAATCATTGCGCGACGCACGGACAGTACTCCAAGTTGCTTTTCGAGGGTGTGCTTTTGGGATCGGTCAAATTTTGCCAAGGTGGTGAGTGGTTAGTCTGGCTGGCGGGAAAAAGAATTTGGAATCCCTCGGCTTGTGACGGATCGGTTCCGTTTTCGACTTGGGGCGGAAGGCCTGTTTTGGTAAACCGATCCATCTGGGCAGTTTGCAGTGCCTGGCCCAAGGCACCCAAGTTGAACGAAAAATCACATGGAAAATTTCATTTTCTCCGGAACCGGAAACCACTTGAACAAATTGCGTTTCAAGGCGCATCCTTGGCACGGCATTCATTTGGGGGATAACGCACCCAGAATTGTAAACACATATATCGAAATTGTTCCAACGGATACCGTCAAATACGAGCTTGATAAGCAATCAGGGCTGCTGTTGGTGGATAGGCCGCAACGGTATTCCAATGTTTGTCCTTCTTTGTACGGCCTGTTGCCCCAAACCTACTGCGGTCCAAGGGTGGCTGAATACTGCATGAAGCAGACAGGTTTGACCGGGTTGGACGGCGACAGGGATCCGTTGGATATCTGCGTTTTTTCAGAGAAAACCATCACTCATGGTGACCTGATCATGCGCGCCCGCCCCATTGGCGGACTGAGGTTATTGGACGGCGAGGAGGCCGATGACAAAATATTGGCGGTGATGGCCAATGACTCGGCCTTTGGGCACTGGCAGGATGTCGGGGATATTCCCAAAGAACTCTTGGAACGCCTCCAGCATTATTTTCTTACTTACAAGGATGCACCGGGGGCCCAAACCCCAAGGTGCCGTCATGGTGCCGCGTATGGACGGGAAGAGGCATACGAAGTGATCCGCTGCAGCCAGGAAGACTATGTCGAATACTTCCAGAAACTGACCGGATCGGTCTTTGGTTGATTTTTGATTGGGTGGCGATTTCGGCTGTTTGAGGGGCCCTTTTTCAGAAAAAAGAGCAGGGTTTCCCCATCTTCCCTGATTGTCCTCAAGCAAAAGTTGGGAATTTCCGATACCAACCTCATGCGTGAACCTCCATGCCTTGGCATGTGTATTGGTTCAGCGGGAGGCGGTTATGGCGATATCCAGTTCCCTTTTTTGGATGGTAACGGTGCTTGCCCAGGCCCAAACTGGGCCCATGGCGGATGAAAAGCACCTGTCCAAACCAAAGTTCCGAATCCCGGTCGCATTGCAGGCGGAAAAGGTCGCCAGCCTCCAAGGTGTTCTCCTGTACGTTTCCAACAATCGGGGGAAATCCTGGGAATTGCATGGCCGGATCAAGCCTGACGAGGGGAGTTTTCAGTTTCTTGCAAAGTCCGATGGGGTGTACTGGTTCAAAGTTGCCGTATTGGACAAACAGGGAAACCAGGATCCTCGGGACATTTACCAGGCCGAAGATTGCATGAAAATCGTGGTGGATTCCCTCCCGCCCGAAGTGAAGCTGACGGCTGAGAAACAGGACTCTTCCATTCAGGTTCGTTGGAATGTTCGCGAGGACAACCCTGAATTGGCCACCATGAAACTGGAGGCAAGGATCCCAGGCGGCGACGCATGGTTGCCGGTTCAGATCAAACCTGGCCTGAGTGGTTCCGGGACACTACAGGTTCCCCAACCGGGCCCTGTGGAATTGCGATTATCGTTGGCGGACCGGGCGGGAA
>JAFMJU010000420.1 GCA_017853285.1 Gemmataceae bacterium | reverse complement strand
GGCCGGACAAACTAATGGCCGGCTCGATGGTGTTCACGCCCCCCGCGGAGGCGGTAGCGACGGATAACGTCACGCGCTGGTGGAGCTGGACGCCGGGAGCCAATTGGCGGCACCCGGAAGGGCCCGGGAGCGACTTGGCCGGCAGGGAAGATCACCCGGTGGTGCATATTTCGTGGTTCGACGCGATGGCTTACGCCGAATGGGCTGGGAAGCGTCTACCCACCGAAGCGGAATGGGAATACGCTTGCCGGGGTGGGCTGGCCGGCAAACGGTATCCATGGGGTGACAGGCCGCCCGATGAAACGGAGAAGATGGCCAACATCTGGCAGGGCACCTTCCCACACCGGAACACCCGGCTGGACGGCTGGGAGCGGACCTCGCCGGTGAAGACCTATCCACCTAACGGATATGGGGTATATGACATGGTGGGAAACACCTGGGAATGGTGTTCCGACTGGTACCGCGCGGACTCGTATATCCGGCAGTCGGTGGCCGGAGTGATTGTCAATCCGCAGGGTCCGGAGGATAGTTGGGATCCGAATGAGCCGCTGGTGGCCAAGCGGGTCACGCGCGGGGGATCCTACTTGTGCCACCTGAGCTATTGCGAGAGTTACCGGCCGGCGGCACGCCGGGGCACCGCGCCTGACACCGGCATGTCGCACATCGGGTTCCGGTGCGCCCAATCCTTGCCGCGTTGACAGTTTCTCGTGCCTCATGGATTCCGGAGGGAAAGCGATGGGGGTGGACAGGCGGATCGTTGTCGCTTGCGGTGCAGCCTCGGCCTGGGCTTTGGGGTGGTTGCTTCCAGTCACCTGCGCCCAGGAAGCCAAGGCCGGGATGGGTCTGCCCTCCTGGAACGAAGGCCCGGCCAAAAAGGCGATTCTGGATTTTGTCAGCCGGGTCACGCGCGCGGGGTCAACCGATTTTCTGCCGGTGGCGGAACGGATCGCGATCTTTGACAACGACGGCACGCTGTGGTGCGAGCAGCCCATGTACATCCAGTTGGCCTTCGCCCTGGACCGGGTGAAGGCGCTGGCTGGTGAACACCCGGAATGGAAGGACCGGGAGCCGTTTCGCTCCGCTCTGGCGGGTGACAGCAAAGGTCTGGCGGTGACCGGGGAAAGGGGGCTGGTGGAACTACTGATGGCAACCCACGCCGGCACCACGCCTGATCAGTTCGCGCGGGTGGTGGAGGAGTGGCTGGCGACGGCCCGACATCCGCGTTTCCACCAGAGGTACACCGAGTGCGTGTACCAGCCCATGGTGGAATTGCTCGCCCTGCTACGGGCGAACGGTTTCAAGACTTTCATCGTTTCGGGCGGTGGCGTTGAGTTCATGAGGGTGTTTGCGGACAAGGTGTACGGCGTGCCGCCCGAGCAGGTAATCGGCTCGACGATCAAAACCCTCTACGAGGAACGGGAGGGGGTGCCCACCCTGATTCGCCTGCCGGAGATTGATTTCATCGATGACAAGGCGGGCAAGCCCGTTGCCATCCAGAAGTTCATTGGCCGGCGGCCCACGATGGCCTTCGGGAACTCCGATGGCGACTTGGAGATGCTGGCCTGGACTACCGCCGGAACCGGTCCCCGATTTGGCATGCTGTTGCGCCACACCGACGCGGGGCGGGAATACGCCTATGACCGCGCCTCATCCTTTGGCAAACTGGATCGCGCTTTGGACGAAGCCCCGAAACGGGGTTGGGTGGTGGCCGAAACCGGCCGGGATTTCCGCAAGGTGTTCCACTTTGACCCGTGAGGCCAAACGGAAAGGTTCCAGGCCGTTGGGCCTGGAACCGTGTACTTCCGATTTCCCGATAGGCCCTTAGAACAGCAGTTCCAGTCGGAAACCGGGAATGATGACGGTGTCGAACCGCTGGGTACTGGGGGTGGCGATCTGCAGGTCGGTGGTGAAGCGGCTGGAAGGGCTGATGGCGTAGTTGTAGAAGAGCTCGATGCCGCACTCGTTCTGCTGAGGCAGGATGGGTGAGGCGAGCGCCTTGTACTCGTCGCTTAGGCCGACATAGAAGAAGCCCGCGCCCATGCTGTCGAGCTGGCGGCCGAACATGCCACGCGCTCCGGCGCCCACATTGCAGGTGTAGGCGATCGGGTTGGGGTTGCCGTCGGACAGTCCGAACTGGCCGAACAGGCCCCAGTTGCGCGCGGGGTCGCTCGAGTCCACCCAAACTGACTGGTAGAGGTTAGTGTAGAGGCACCACGAACCGGTCTCATAGGGTAATTGCCGGTCATAGATCAAGAGCGGCAGGGGTATCGCCAGATAGGCCGCCGGGTCGAACGAGCGGTACTTCCTGCTGCTGTAGGTGCCGCCGATGTTCACCAGGCCGGGCCGGTCGAACAGGTTGGTGCGCCAGATGAAGTCTGGCACGATCGTCATACCCTCGGCAAACAGGTTCTGCATGCCCTCGGCGGCGCGTTCCTGGGGATCGAACACCGTCAGCGAGAAAACCGGCGCGCCGTCCATGAGGATGGCACCGCCGACACCTGCACCCGAATAGGGGAGCGTGCGGCCCACGATTGGATTGAAGACCAGCGAGGTGTTCATGAAGCCGCTCAGGCCCGGGCGGTCCATCGGGTTGGGGTTGAACATGCCGTAGCGGAGGGGATATTCATCCAGCGTGTTCAGCTTGCCCATGAACAGCACGAAATTCTCGCTGAGGGCCTGGACGAATTTCAAGCCGGTGATGGCGGTGATGCTGGTATCTGGCTCGGGGAACATCATGGCGATGTTGCTGGGGGCCAGCAGGCCATCGATGTTGTTGACCGAGGTGCCGAAGCGGGTTTCGGCGTGCATGTTGACGAAGAAACCTTGCCACAGGCCCAGCTTGTGGCCGTCCATGTTGCCCAGGTAATCGACCTTGCCGCCGTATTCCCAGGCCTGCTCACGCCCGCCTGAGGCGACTCCCTGGTAGAACTGGGTGGCCAGAAAGTCGAAGCTGAGGCCCCTTTCGGCCAATCCGGTGCGAGCCCCGCCCCAGTTACCGAGGATGTACTGGCGGGTCCAGAAGTCCCCCTCGAAGGGGTTCACCTGGGCGGGCAGGGGTTCCATTTCCAGAGGTCGTTCCAGACCAGCCGCATCGGCGGGGACATCCTGCAGTGGGGCGGCCACGGGTTCCGTCTTCGGGGCGGGGGTGATGGCCGGCAACCGTTCAACTTGTGCGGGTGGCTCAGCGGGTGGTTTGGGAATTTGTGACAGGGCTTGCGTGAGTACCAGCAGGGTGATGGAGGGTGAAAGCATGTCGGACTCCATTCCATGGGTGGATGCTTCCGATGCCTGGCGTCACAGGTGGAAGAATCGCCCGTTTTCAACGGTTTGTTTCGACCGTTTCCAGCCCGGCGGCTTGCCTTGGGAGCGAAGGTCAGTTTGAACCGTGGCCGCTGGTGGTGGAGTGGTGCTGGTTGTGCTGGTTGGGAGGTGCGGGTCCCACCGTATGAGCCATTGCCGTAAACCCCTGTTGGGCTTGGGTTTATCCAATTTCGGCAAATACCCGGAGGTTACGGGGGGAGTCACCGGGATGACCCGCCCGGGGGCGGTGGTTGGTTGGGTGGCTGCTTTGCCTTAATATCCGGGGTCTGGGTGGATTGACCTTTCGACCGGGGCTGGCAGCCAAGACCGGCCCGTTTCCAAATCAGGAACCGAACATGGAAGTTTCTCTCTCTGGCAAGGTGGCCGTGGTGACAGGTGCCGCCTCGGGGATCGGGCTGGCGATTGTGA
>JAFMJU010000419.1 GCA_017853285.1 Gemmataceae bacterium | reverse complement strand
AGAACGAGTACTGGTTGAAGCGCTCCAGCAGCAGCCACAGCTCATCCAGTTCCGGCGGGCTCATCCGCGCCCCACCGGCCAGTTTCAGGAACTCTTCCCGCAATCCGGCGGCCGTGGCCGGGTCATGGCAGCGGGCGATCCGCTTGCGGAAAGCGTCGGCCGCCGGTGCCGCCAGGCCGGTCACTCCCTGGATGACCCGGAGCGAGTCATCCTCGAAAACCATCACTCCGTGGGTGCCAGGCAGCAGTTCGCGCAGCAGGGCCGGCACGCTGTCGGCCGCGTCATGCCCCGTGCGCAGCCGCACAAAGCGCTCCTTCATGCCCAGCCCGCCCGCGGCGGGACGCACCAGCGCCAGCGACTCGATCACCGCGTCCACCGTGCAGGCGCGCATCTGAACCAGCAGATGGCGCATCGCGGGCGATTCAAGCTGCACCACGCCAAGCGTGTCTCCCCTGCGGATCAGGTCGATGGTGGCGCTGTCATCGGCGTGGGGAGCCGCCAGCGCGGGCAGGTTCCGTCCGGCCCGCGCCAGCAGGCGTCCAGCCTCATCCAGCGCGCCCAGCGCCCTGTTGCCCAGCAAATCCATCTTCACCAGGCCCAGGGCCTCCACGCCGTCCTTGTCGAGCTGGGTCATCCAGTAACCCATGGGGGAACGGACCACCGGGACATGGTTCCGCGCCGGGCCGATGGTGACCACGATGCCCCCCGGATGCAGCGACTGGTGGCGCGGACGGCCCGTGAGCGTGTGGGCGGCCCGCAGGATGCGCGGCCACCGCTGCTTTTCCAGGGGAAAACCCGGAGGCGCGGGCGGTGTTCCGGCTGATTCCAGCAACTGTTCCGCACGCGCTGGCAGCATGTTTTCCAGGATGGAGATCTGCGTGTCGGACAGGCCGTGCAGCTTGCACGCCTCGCGGAAGGCGGAACGGGGCTGCATCAACTGGTGGGAGGCGATGCGGACACAGCAATCCTCGCCGAACCGGCTGATCGCCCAATCGATGACGCCGTCCCGCACTTTCCAGTCGAAATCCAGGTCGATATCCGGATAATCCACCCGCCCCTCGTGCAGGAAACGGGCAAGAGGCAGGTCAAAACGCAGGGGATCCACATCGGTGATCCCCAGCAGGTAGCAAACCAGTGAATTGCCAGCCGAACCGCGCAGGGCCAGCGTGTGCCCGGCGCTGCGGGCATGCCGCGCGATCGATTGCACCAGCAGGAAATAGTCCCCGAGGCCGCGTCTGAAGATGATGGACAATTCTTCGGCCAACCGCTGCCGCGCGAGAGGATGCTCCAGTAGCCCGCGCATCCGCAGGCCGCGCTCGCAACGGCGTCCAAGCAAGCCAGGCGCGTCCAGCCCCGGCCGAAGTTTGGCCCGGGGCAGGTGAGGTTCCGTCGGCAACAGGTCAGCAACCGCCCGCTCGGCCGCCATCCGCGCCCCCGTCAGGGCCGAAGGCAGGTCGCGAAAGCGACGGCGCATCTCATCGCCGCCGGCCAAATGATGCCGGGACGACCAGGGAAGGTCATCTGGCAATGCGTCCAGCAGGGCGCACCGGGCCACCGCCTGGCAATGGCGGTAGGCGAAAAAATCATCGGGGTTCAGCAGCACGGCGCCACTGGAAGCCGCCAGGGGCAATCCCAGGGCCTGCGCGATCTCAACAACCCGCCGCTCTTCCCCGCGCGGCAGGCAACCCGGCGCCGGCCGCACCACCAGACCCCACACCCGGCCGGCATGGGCGCGCGCCAACCGCCCGAGCGGCGCGGCGAAAGGCGCCAGCACCAGCAGGCTGCCGGCTTCCTCCTCCACCCACTCCCACAAATCGGCATCACACCGCCCCGGTTCAGGGGTTGCGCCCCCCTGCCCCAACACGCGTGTGACCAAGCGGCAAAGGGCCGGCCAGGCATCTGTGGCCGCCGGCAGCAGCACGCACCAGGCGCCTCCCAGGCGCAGGGTCACCCCAACCACCGGCTTGATGCCCGCCTCGCGGGCTGCCCGGTGAAATTCCACCGCGCCGGCAAGGCAGTTGATATCCGTGAGCGCCAGGGTGCGCAGCCCCAAGCCGGCCGCCGAGCGGACCAGCCCCGCCGGGCTCGCCATCCCCTCCAGCCACGACCACCAGGAATGCGCGTGCACCGCGACCGCCACGGCCCATCCTCCCTGACAACTATACACATGTACACTTCAATTCGGCAAGTCACCCGCCCAATTCCGGCTACAATTCCCAAAACGGATTGGCACCCACCCGGCGGAAGCGGAACAGGAATGACCGTGCGCCGGAAAACCAGAGGGATATGGCCATGCAGGGCCGCTACGACACCATCATCATCGGGGCGGGGCACAACGGTTTGGTGGCCGCGGCTTATCTGGCCCGCGCCGGACGAAAGGTCCTGGTGCTGGAGCGCCGGCAGGTCCTGGGTGGCGCCTGCGTCACCGAGGAAACCACCTTTCCGGGCTACAAGGTTTCCACCCTGGCTTATGTGAACAGCCTGTTCCGCAAGGAAATCATCCGCGACCTGCAGTTGCCCCGGCACGGTTTCGAGATGCTGGAGCGCAGTCCTTCCTCCTTCACCCCGCTCCCGGATGGCCGGCATCTGTTCCTGGGACCAGATGCGGCGATGACCCACCGGGAAATCGCAAAATTCAGCCGCAAGGACGCAGATGCCTACCCCAAATACGAGCAGATGCTCGAAAGGGTGGCCGCCGCGCTGGAGCCGCTGCTGCTGGTGAAACCGCCGAACATCCTCCGGCCCAGCCTGGGCGACCTGTGGCGAATGTGGCGCATCGGCCGCGGCTTCCAGAAACTGGGCGACCTTGGTCTGGCCGAGGCGGTGGAGATGCTCACCGGACCGGCCAAGCCGATACTCGAGCGCTGGTTCGAATCCGAACCGCTGAAAAGCACCCTGGCCACCGACGCGGTGATTGGCGCCGCCGCCTCGCCCACCACACCCGGCACCGCTTATGTGCTGTTCCACCATGTGATGGGTGAGACCAACGGCAAAAAAGGGGTGTGGGGCTATGTGAAGGGCGGCATGGGAGCCCTTAGCAACGCGATCGCCTCGGCAGCGAAGGCGGCCGGGGCCACCATCCGGGTCGATTCCCCGGTTGCCCGCATTTTGGTGCGAGGCAACCGCGCCGAGGGTGTGGCGCTGGAAGACGGCACCGAATTCCACGCCAAAGAGATTGTCAGCAACGCCGACTGCCGGGCCACCTTCGAGCGCTTCCTCGCTCCAGGGGAATTGCCCCCCGATTTCCTGGAAGGCGTCCGCCGCATCAATTACGACAGCGCCTCGTTGAAGATCAATCTGGCGCTATCCGAACTGCCCGACTTCAAGGCCTGCCCGGGCAAGGAGCCGGGACCCCAGCATCGCGGCACCATCCATATTTGCCCCGATATGGACACCCTCGAGCGGGCGTACGACGACAGCAAGTACGGCCGCACCTCCCAGACCCCCATTCTGGAATGCACTATCCCCTCCGTGGTGGACCCGTCGGTCGCCCCGCCCGGCAAGCACCTCATGTCGATGTTCATCCAGTACGCGCCCTACAAACTGCGCGGCACCACTTGGGATGAACACCGGGAAGAATTCGCCGATCGCTGCATCGCCTTGCTGGGCCAGTACGCCCCTAACCTCCCCGGCGCGGTCCTGCACCGCCAGGTGGTGACCCCACTCGACATGGAGCGGGAGTTCAGCCTCACCGGCAGCAGCATTTTCCAGGGGGCAATGAACCTGAACC
>JAFMJU010000418.1 GCA_017853285.1 Gemmataceae bacterium | reverse complement strand
AGGATGAGCCATCATCGCGCCCGGCAGGAGGCCGCCGCCCCATGTTTCCAGTCAATCGCAGGGGATTGTTGAAAACCGTCGCCGCCGGGGCCCCCCTGGTGTTCGCCAAGCCGCTGGAGGCCAGGGTGAGCAGCACGGGGCATGTGCGGGGGATTCTGACCGGGGCCAAGGCCCTGGTGGACGCTCTGGAGTCGGAAGGGGTGGGGTGCGTTTATGGCATCCCCGGGGCGCAAGCGAACGAATTCTGGGACACGATGAAGCAGAAGGGGATGCCCTATCTGCTGTGCACCCACGAGTATGCCGCGGCGACCATGGCGGATGGTTACGCCCGCAGCACCGGCATGCCGGGTGTGCTGGCCGTGGTGCCCGGGCCGGGAGCGACCAACGCCTGCACCGGCCTGGGCGAGGCGCTGCTCGACAGCGTGCCACTGGTGGCGCTGGTGGGCGATGTGGCGCGCGGGGAAAAATACAGACCTTTCCAGGTGCATGAAATCCCGGTGCATCATGTGCTGGAAGGGGTGTGCAAAAAAGTGCTGCGGATCACCTGCGTGGAGGAGATCCCGCATGTGGTGCACGAGGCCTTCCGCACCAGCCAGGAGGGGGAACCGGGGCCGGTGGCGGTGCTGATTCCCTACACCCTGCTGATTGAGACGGCGCATTTCAACGCACCACCCGAATGCGGTCCCAGGCGCTTCTGGAGCGATGACGGATTCGCGCGGGCGTTGGAAATCCTCTCGTGCAAGGACCGGCGGATCGGCATCTATGCCGGCCTCGGCTGCATGGACCACGGCGGGCTGCTGACCGAGGTGGCGGAGATGCTGCAAGCCCCCGTGGCGACGAGCGTTTCGGGCAAGGGGGTGATCGACGAGACGCACCCGCTGGCGGTTGGATGGGGGTATGGGCCGGCCGGCAGCCGCGTGGCGGAGGAGATCTTCGCGGGCGTGGACACGGTGCTGGCGATCGGGGTGCGGTACAGCGAGGTATCGACCGGGTTTTATTCGATCCCGCAGAAGCCCTATTTGATCCATGTGGACGCGTGCGAGGACAACCTGGACCGCGTGGTGGCGACCACGGTGGGGGTGCACGCGGACAGCGGGCTGTTTTTGGGCGCGCTGTTGGGTGAGGCGGAAAGCCTGGCCCGGTGCAACAACCCAAACCTGCCCCGCCAGATTGAGGCCGCGCGGGCGCGGCAACTGGCCGACCACCGGGCCAGCCACACGCATCCCCGCAAGGGGGCCTGCGGGGTGGACCCGATGCACCTGATTCTGGCGATGAACGAGGCGAGGCGGGATGACGCGCTGGTGTTCGTGGATGTGACGGTGAGCGAGCACTGGGCCGCGGAAGCCTTCACGGTGCGGATGCCGCGCACCTACTTCAACCCCACGGACAACCAGGGGATGGGTTGGTCGATCCCCGCGGCGATCGGGGCGCAACAGGTGCACCGCGACCGGCAGGTTTTCACGCTGACGGGCGACGGATGCTTTCTGATGGCGGGGCAGGAGATCAGCACGGCGGCCCGGGAAGGGCTGCCCGTGAAGTTCTTCATCCTGGACGACCACGCATATCATTACATGCAACTGCTGCAGAGCGCGGCCTACGACCGTACGACTGCGACCCAACTGGCGCGGCTGGACTACGAGGCCCTGGCTCGCGGCTACGGCGTGGAGTACCGGGAGATCGGGCCGGGGGATGACCTGACGGCGACGGTGGCGGACATCCTGGCGCAGCCGACGCCGATTTTGGCGCGGGTGATCACCGAGTACACCAGCCGGCCGGTACGGTGGCTGGCGGCGACCAAGTCGCGGTACACCAGCGAGTTGTCGATCCGCCAGAAGGCCCGTTTCGCGACACGGCTGGGCGTGCGGTCACTCCGGCTGCGGGAATCCAACGACTGACGCGGCCCATCGGTTTCAGCAGGGGGACGGAAGCGTGTTACCGGTCGTCATCGTCGGGGGCGGGTTGGCCGGGTTGAATTGCGCCCGGGTGCTGCACAAAAACAGCGTGCCCTTCCTGCTATTCGAGGCCGGCGACGACTGTGGCGGCCGGGTTGCCACCGAGGTGGTGAACGACTACCGGCTGGATGTGGGTTTCCAGGTGCTGCACACGGCCTACCCTGAGGCCCGGCACGCCCTGCACTACCCTTCTTTGCATTTGCAAAAATTTTACCCCGGGGCCCAGGTTTTCAGGGACGGCGCATGGCACCTGCTGGCGGATCCGTTGCGGAAGCCGCTGAGCGCGCCGGCCACGCTGGCGGCGCGCGTGGGCACTGTGAAGGACCGGATGCTTCTGGCGCACCTGCAATCGGAGGTGAATCGGGGATCGGTGGAATCGCTGTTCGCGCGAGCGGATATCCCCACCCGTAGGAGGCTGGAGGAATTCGGCTTTTCCAAGGATTTCATCGACGGGTTCTTCCGGCCGTTTTACCGGGGCGTTTTCCTGGACCCGGACCTGGGCACCTCGCGGCGAATGTTCGACTTCATGTTCCGCATGTTCGGCCAGGGGGATGTGGTTATTCCCGCCAAGGGGATGGGGATGATCCCGCTGCAGTTGCGGCTGGGCCTGCCGAGGCACTCGCTGAACTTCAAGACGCCGGTCGCGCAGGCGCATCCCGATCAGGTGAAGCTGGCGGACGGCCGCGTGGTGGGCGCGCGAGCGGTGGTGGTGGCGACCGACGGGCCAGCCGCCAGCCAACTGCTGGGATTGCCCCCGGTGAAAACGCGGGCCACCACCACGCTGCATTTCGCCACGAACAAGTCGCCCCTGAGCCGGCCGATCATCGCGCTGGACGGTGAGGGCGAAGGGCCGGTGAACCATTTGGCGGTGCCCAGCCAGGTATCGCATGAATACGCCCCGAAGGCTTGCCATGTGATCGCCTGCAATGTGATCGAGCCGGCGGCCCTGGTGGCGGATGAACCTTTGCTGAAGCAGGTGCTGGCGCAGATGACACGCTGGTTCGGCAAGCAGGTGGAAACCTGGCACCTGCTGCGGATCCACCGGATACGGCACGCGCTGCCATCGCAACCGCCCGGATGGCTGGAACCGGCGGACCGGCCGGCTGTGTTGCCCTCGCAAGTTTTTGTCGCCGGGGATTACCGATCCACCGCATCGATTGACGGGGCGTTGCGATCGGGCCGGTTGGCGGCCGAGGCGGTGATGCTTTCTGGCAATCGCCTGAACGCCCAGGAACCGAGGCCGGTGCGGTAGCCACCGGGTGCCGCCACCCTTCCACGGACAGGGGGGAGATGTCCATGACGCCCTTCTGCCTAGCCTGGCTGATAGGCTTGCTGCCAACCGCCTTGCAGGAAAGCCAGGACCCGAAGCTGAACCCGCCGATCGCGCCCAGCCTGCCGGCCTTGAGCGATGCGGACGAGGAACGCCTCGATGGCATCATCGACCGGTTCATGCTGTATGACACCGGGAAGCTGGGAGGCGCCGCGGGCTCGCAGGCGCTGGCAGCCTTTCAAAAACTGGGCAACGAGGCGATACCGGCCCTTCTGAGGGGCCTGAGAAAATCAGCCGAGCTGGAACATTCCTGCCCGGTCACCGTGATCGCCAAAAAGCTGCGACTGCTATTGGGGAAAAGCGAAGACCCTGAGCTGCTTGCCTTCGCGCGGGATGAAATCAGCGCGATTGATTCCATCCGTTACCGGGGGTTGCTGACCGACCTGCGCGTGGGGATCACACGGCGGCAGGCCGACCTGGTGCGATTGGGGATCACTCCGCCAAAGCCAGCA
>JAFMJU010000417.1 GCA_017853285.1 Gemmataceae bacterium | reverse complement strand
GCCTTTTCTGGAACCACCATGGGCGTTCCCGATAATTTTGGCTGATTCATTTTCGTCTCGCGATTGGGCACCTGAACCCCACAGGCTCATGTGGAACGGCCAATACAAACAATGGTGATATCGTCGTGGGGGTATTCGCGCCCGGCGGCGTGCCTGTCCAGCGCCTCCACCATCTTTTCAACAACCACGGATGGATCCGCGTTGAGGTTGTCTGACAGCACCTTTTTGATCGCATCCATCCCAAACTGGTCACCCTTGACGCTCATTGCCTCGCTCACACCATCGGAGTAAAGGAGGAGTTTGTCACCGGGATTGATGGTGAATTCCTGGGATTCGAAGGGAAATTCATCCGTGACACCCAAGGGAAGCCCGGTGATATCGTCACTGACCACATCCCGGATTTGCCCACCGTCGGCCGGAACCAGCAAAGGAAGCATATGCCCGGCATTCACCACGACCAGCTTGTTGGAGGCGGGGTCAATGACAACCGTTTCAAATGTGACAAATTTGGACAACTTTTCGAGGGTTGGGTAAAGAACCGTGTTGATCTTGGAGACCGCCTGCCCGACATCCGGCTCTGTCAACAGCCAGAACCTTGTCTCGGAGGAAACTTTCCCCATGATCAGGGCAGCGGGAACGCCTTTGCCAGCCACATCCCCGATGGCGATGGCCAACCGGCCACCTGGCAGTTCGGTGTACCCGTAATAATCCCCTCCCACCTCCTGGGCAGACTTGTAGTAGGCCTTGCAGGTGTAACCGCCAATGTTGGGCTCGTTTTCTGGAAGGAAGCTCGACTGGACTTGCTTAGCCAGTTTCATGTCGGCGTCACGCGAAGCCTTTGCGTTCGCCTCCTGGAGGGCGCGCTGGTGCATTTTTGCGTTTTCCAGCGCGATTGAGGCCTGGTTTGCCACACACCAAAGCAGGCTCAAATCCTCCTTGTTGAACTTTTTGGCACGATCCTGGGTGTCTAGCTGAACCACCCCGAACGGTTTGCCTGAAAGTCCGATCAGGGGAACACACATCACGGACCGGATGCGGAAATCCACCACGCTTTGGCTCATTCCGACAGCGTCGCTCCGGCTGGCGTCATCGGCGGTGAAGGCTTCGCCCGACTCCAGGCAACGCTTGACAATAGTGCGGCTGAAACGGGCGCTGGTTTCATCCTGCGGCCGGCGGGTCTTCAGCACCTTGGGTATGAGCCTGGAGGGATTGGCCTCGTCCGCCAAAATGATGAAGCACCTGTCTGCCTGACGGAACACCTGAAAAAGAGTATCGGCGACCTTGGGAAGAAGTGATTCCAATTCGAGGGTTTTGCTTAGATTCCCGCTGATCTCCAAAAGGCCGCGCAATTTCTCCGCCGGCTGGGCTTCCAGCACCTGATTGTTATTTGCGACAGTCGCCTCGATGCTGGGGATATCCTCTTCCCCGGTATCCCCCTCACCCTCATCCATGATCATCGGTTGGGCGATCGCGGTTTCCTGCTCAGGCAATCCTGCGACCGTGAATTCGACATCACAGATTCGGATGCGGTCGCCGTTCTTCAGAGGGGATTCGGACAGTTTCGCGTCGACACGATTGTTGTTGAGGAACGTGCCGTTTCGACTCTCGTTATCGTGCAAAAAGTAGGACCCATCTGCCCGGATTATTTTGGCATGTTCCCTGCTCACCGATGTGACCGGGATGACAATATCGCAGGCGGCCTGCCTGCCAAGGATGATGGAATCCTTGTCCAGGGAATAAACTCTGCCTTCTTCCGGCCCTTTTGTCATGGAAAGCTTGACATCTGACATCGGGCGCACCCCAACAGTTAATCCTGAAAAACAGCCTGCACAACCTGATACTAATCCACCCTAAGGATGGGCTTCAACCATCGCAACCACGGGCCCTGATTTTTATTGGAGCCGGACAACAAGGTCACCGGTTTCAACCTGGGCTCCCGCGCCTAGGGCGACCTCCGCCACCGTCCCGGGGTTGGAAGCGCACACGGTTGTCTCCATTTTCATCGCCTCAAGGGTGAACAATTTTTGGCCGGCCTGGACCTTGTCGCCCTGGGAGACCAAGACCCTTGAAACAAGCCCAGGCATGGGGGCAGCCACCTGAAGGGGATCGGACAGATTGGCCTTGGTTCGGACCGCACCTTTGCCCATGAGTGCCTTGTCCTGGATCACCACCTCTCGGGGCTGACCGTTTAGCTCGAAAAAAACCGTCCGCATGCCATCGGCATGGGGCTCCCCGACCGTGAGAAACCGGACAATCAGGGTTTTCCCCTTCTCAATCTCTATGCTTGTCTCCTCACCGGCGGTCAACCCGTGAAAAAAAACCGGGGTGGGAAGGACGCTGGTGTCGGAATACTTCAGACGATGTTCCAGGTATTCCTGGTGAACCTTCGGGTACAAGACCCTGCTCAGGATTTCACCATTGTCGGGGGCGTGTCCAAGGATCTTGGCCAACTCGGACTTGGGTTTTTCCCAATCCACCGGGGGCAGGATGGCACCCGCCCTGCCCTCCATGGGTTTACGGTCCCTAAGAACACGCTTGCGCAGTTCGGCAGGGAACCCGCCGTAGGGCTCGCCCAGCCGCCCCTCGAAGAATTCAACCACCGATTCCGGATAGGATAGCTCGCGGTTGCCCTCGAGCACGTCCTTGGGACCCAGGTTATTGCCGACCATGAACAGGGCCATGTCGCCGACAACCTTGGAAGTGGGTGTGACCTTCACAATGTCGCCAAACAGGATGTTGACCTGGGCGTACATCTTGCAGACTTCCCGCCATCGGTCGCCCAAGCCCAGGGACACCGCCTGCTGGTAAAGGTTTGTGGATTGCCCTCCAGGCATTTCATTGTCATAGATATCGGCGGCGGGGGCTAATTGGCCGGTTTCAAAAGGCCAATACATGCGTCGAACTGCTTCCCAATAATCAGCCGTGGCCTGCAAATATTCACGCCTGGTAACGGGGTCGCGCTCGTGGCCCCGCAGGCCTTCCACCAGCGCATTCAAATTCACCTGGCTAGTCATACCGGAGAACGGGGCCATGGCGACATCCACTATGTCCACCCCCTCCTCAGCGGCCAGGACCAGGGAGGCAAGTTGGCCGCCGGAGCAATCGTGGGTGTGCAGATGGAGTGGAAGGTCAGTCTCCTGGCGAAGCGCCCTGACAAGCAATCTGGCAGCGGTTGGCTTCAACAAGCCCGCCATATCCTTGATGGCGATGAAATGGGCGCCGCGACGGACGAGTTCCCGTGCCAACCCGACATAATAGTTCAGGGTGAACTTGCTTCTAGCCGGGTTGGTGATGTCCCCGGTATAGCAGATCGCCGCCTCGCATATTCCCTGGGTTTTCCGCACCGCCTCGATGGCAAGCGTGAGGTTTTCCAGACCATTGTTGGCATCGAAAACCCGGAAGAGATCGATCCCGGACTGGGCGGCTTCCTTGACAAACGCATAAACCACATTGTCCGGATAGTTGGTGTAGCCCACCGTGCTGGCAGACCGAAGCAGCATCTGAAAAAGGATATTAGGAACAGCGGCCCGCATCCTGGCTAGGCGATCCCACGGAGATTCCTTCAGGAACCGCATGGCGGTATCAAATGTCGCCCCTCCCCACATCTCCAATGAAAAAAGGTCATGGTGGTGGTGAGCGTAAGCGGGGGCCACCTTGAGCATGTCGTGGCTACGAAGCCTGGTCGCAAGCAGGGACTGATGGGCGTCACGAAAAGTCGTGTCGGTGAGAAGGAGTTTT
>JAFMJU010000416.1 GCA_017853285.1 Gemmataceae bacterium | reverse complement strand
AAGGCAGGTCAAATCGGCGGATGTTGTACCCGCACAGGTCGCATCCCTCCAAAAACTGCGCCAACCCCTTCGCCAGTTGCCGGAAAAGCGGTTCCCCGGCAACATCCGCGTCGGAAATGCCATGCACCGCTGTCGCCGCCTTGGGGATCGGAATCCCGGGATTGACCCGGCGGGTTTTGGTTTCCACGCCCCCACCCGGCGAAACCTTCACCACGCTGATTTCCACAATCCGGTCGCGCTCCGGGTTCGTGCCTGTGGTTTCCAGGTCAAACACGGCCAGCGGCCGTGCCAGTTCCAAATGCTTGAACATGAATCCCTTGGCCCCCGCGCCATCCCGGGCAGTGGCCAAGCCCGGCCAACCCGACCCTTCACTCTATGCCAAGAGTTATACTGTTGGCATACCCCAGGTCGAAACAGGATTCATCGTGTCCGCACCAAGCCCCAAACCCAGCCCCGGATTGCAACGGGAATGGATCATTGCTTCCATAGCCTTGGCAGGGATCCTGCTGCACCTCACGCTGGCCTATTTTTTCCCGTTGGCCCCGATCTTTGGAATCAAGGCGGCTTGGCTGCCCCTGTGGGCGGTGCTGGTCGCCGGCTTGCCGTTGGTGGCGGATCTCGCTTTCCACCTGGCCAAGGGGGAATTCAATTCGGATTTGCTTGCCGGGATTTCCATCATCACCTCGGTGATCCTGGGCGAATACCTCGCCGGAAGCCTGGTGGTCCTCATGCTTTCTGGCGGGCAGGCGTTGGAGGCCTACGCGGTCCGACGAGCCTCCTTCGCGCTGGAAGCCCTGGCAAAACGCCTCCCCGCGGTCGCCCACAAGAAAACCGGCCAGACTTTTGGCGATATCCCCCTCGACGAGGTCGAGGTCGGCGACAACCTGGTCGTCTTCCCCCACGAGACCTGCCCCGTCGATGGCACGGTGCTCGACGGCCACAGCACCATGAACGAATCCTACCTCACAGGCGAACCCTACATGCTGCCCAAGGCGGCCGGTGCCGGTGTTCTCTCCGGCGCTGTCAACGGGGAGGGGGCCCTCACCATCCGCGCCGACCGGAAAGCGGTCGACTCCCGTTACGCCAAAATCATGCAGGTCATGCGGGAATCCGAGCAGGCCCGTCCGGCCATCCGCCGCCTGGGCGACCAACTCGGGGCCGTCTACACGCCCGTCGCCGTCGCCATCGCCCTGCTGGCCTGGCTGCAATCTGGCGACCTGACCCGCTTCCTGGCCGTGCTGGTCGTCGCCACACCCTGCCCGCTGCTGATCGGCATTCCGGTCGCGATCATTGGCTCCATTTCGCTTGCCGCCCGCCGGGGCATCATCATCAAGGACCCTGTGGCCCTGGAAAAAATTGCCACCTGCCGGGTAGCCATTTTCGACAAGACCGGCACCCTCACCTACGGCGAGCCGAGACTGGTCGAAACCCTCCCCGCCGCGGGTCACACACCGGAGGACGCATTGGCCGGTATCGCCAGTCTCGAGCGCTATTCGCGCCATCCGCTGGCGGCCGCCATGGTCCAGGCCGCCGCGGCAGCCCGGATTCCCCTTTCTGAGGCGGTGGAAGTCAGCGAGAAACCGGGGGAAGGCCTCCGCGGCATGATCGATGGCAACACCTACCAGGTGACCAGCCGCAAAAAACTCGCCAAATCCTTCCCGGATATGCTGGAGCTCCTCCCGCCCACGGAGGGTGGCCTCGAATGCGTCGCCCTGCGCGACGGCGAGTACCTGGCCACCTTCCGCTTCCGCGACGAGCCCCGCGCCGAGGGCAAATCCTTCATCCGCCACCTGCGCCCCTGCCATCGCATCACCCGGGCGCTCATCGTCTCCGGCGACCGCGAGAGCGAGGTCCGCTACCTGGCCGAAAAGGTCGGCATCACCGAGGTGCACGCCAACCAAAGCCCCGAGCAGAAACTCGCCCTTGTGCGCGCCGAAACAGCCAAAGCCAACACCCTGTACATGGGGGACGGCATCAACGATGCCCCGGCCCTCACCGCCGCCACCGTCGGCATCGGCTTCGGCCAAGGCAGCGAGGTCACTTCCGAGGCCGCCGGCGTGGTCATCCTCGACAGCTCGCTCGAGCGGGTGGATGAGTTGCTCCACATCGGCATGCGCATGCGCTCCATCGCCCTGCAAAGCGCCGTCGGGGGCATGCTGGTCAGCATCCTGGGCATGGGCCTGGCCGCCGCCGGCATCCTCTCCCCAGTCGCCGGCGCCGTCACGCAGGAACTCATCGATGTCCTCGCCGTCCTAAACGCCCTCCGGGCCTCATTCCCCCCGAAAAACCTGACGGATTACTGATATATAGGCGCAGGGTCCGCCAAACTATTGGTAATCCAGCTCTTATCCATCAGAAATCACACGCTCCCACAAAGAGCCCCCGTGGCGCGAAACTTGGACTCCTTCAGATACAAGTCCTCCGCCTTGGCCGGAGCAAGCCAAACCGATCGGGCGATCAGTGCCGAAACCAAAGCGGACCACAGGCACCAGACTGAGGTGAAGGCGTGGTCATAATATAATGCTGCGGCCAGCGCGGTGACCGAAGCTCCCACGGCCGGGCCTAGCAATAACTTTCGGTGTGTCATGACCAAAACCGGAACTATTGCCGTCACCAAATAAACAACCCTGGAAATCCATTTTGATATCCCGGTCTTCCACAGGCCGCCGGAATCCGAATAGTTGTAGCGCACTGAATGTCCCGATTCGCAGGCGATAGGCACTCCGGCGTCCCCCCGGATGGCCATCAGGTAGGCCAATACCCAGATCAGGCTCATCCCCATCCAGAACCCCAGAAAACTCTTCTTGCGAGGATCAACCTCCATTTTCCAGGCCGCGAAGGAATACCAAAACGGCCAAAAGGCGATGGCGAACAACAGGTAAATCCGCGAGGACACCTCCACCAACAAGGGTTTTTCCCCGTGGATTCCAAGCCAGACAAATCCCTCGGTGCACTGCTGCACCCCGAACAGCACCGGAACCACCGCGAATGGCCAGAACCACGCGGACTTTCTGGCGGCGGTTCGGGCGCACCAGGCTCCCGCCCCAAGCAGCAGGGCACCTGACCCGAAACTCGCCTCTGCCGAATAGCACATAACTTCCCCCTCCCCAACTGCGTGGGCTTTTGTGGGCGCGCCAGGCCAACGGGCCGGTCGCAATTCAGTTTCTGAGGCATCCCCATAAAGGCAGGGAGTCCCCAACAGAGCCATCAAACGCCCCAACCAACGCCAATCATTTCACTTGTTTCAGTTTTTCCAGGCCCGAACCGAATCTGGCTGAAAATGAACCCACACCGTTTTGGAAGGTTTTGCCCTCCAAATCAATTTCCCTGAGTTTTCGCCCCACCACCAAAAGGATCACCGCCACGGCTAATCCATGAATCGCCGGCCAGAAAACAGGTGGAAAAAGAGTCATTAGCAGGGCCACAAGCATGTACAAACTTCCAAGGAAATAAAACCTCCCCCAGTGGGTCGCCCCATGGACAAACAGACCCAATCCCTGCACTACTGTCAGCGGGGGATACAAGGGCAGAATGTCCCACCCCGTGTACGCCACTACTCCGGGAATCAAAATCAAACAACCCCCATGAATGCCGAATTGAACACCGGCACTCAGTCTCTCAACCGGGGTTAAAGCATCCATTCGCGCAAGAAGGTACCACCAATACAGTCCAAACCAACCTGCCATGTTGAAAGCCTGGACAACAAAGGGCCATACCCCCCACCCTTCGGCCAAAACCATCCAT
>JAFMJU010000415.1 GCA_017853285.1 Gemmataceae bacterium | reverse complement strand
GCCTTGGCCCTGGAAAACAGGGGCCAGAAGAACGAAGCGCTACTGCTCAGGGCCGAATCCGCGCTAAAACGCGGGGATTTGCGCCAGGCACTGGCCTTCATCGATGGCATTCCCGCCGCGGAATCCGATGGGCGGGTGGCCTGTTTGGTGGGGGAAGCGCTGCTTCTCTCCGGTCAGGCTTCGCCCGCCGGCGAACGATTCCAATTCGCGCTGAAAAAGGATCCAGACAACAAGCGGGCCCTGCTTGGGATGGCCGCGGCCTGGTATGACCTGGGCGCCCTGGTTCGGGCGTTGGAGCCAGCGGAAAAAGCGGCCGAATTGGATGCGAAGGATGGCAGGGCCCTGCATCTGCTGGGCAGTATTCATCTGCAACTGGGTGAACGGGCCCTCGGTCGAGAAAAACTGGAGTTGGCGGCCGAACGGGAATTGCCCACGCGGCAGGCCCGGGATGTGGTTCGTCAGTTGTTGGAGCTGGAGCTGGCGGAAGGGCGTTTGGAACAGGCCGAGGGGCTCGCCAAAAGGTTGGCCGAATTCCCCAAGCCCACCCCCCACGAGAAGGGTCTTTTGGCCTGGCTGCGGGAACTGAAGGCGGACGGCGAAACCGACAAGGAAGGCGCGTATCAGGAATTGCGGGCCCTTGCCTCGCAGGATCCGGAAAACCCGCGGCTGCCCCGATGGGTGGGCGAGATGGCCATGCGTCTGGGAAAAGTGTCGGAGGCGGTGGACCCCTTGGAAAAAGCCGCGCGCCTGGAGCCCCAGTCGCTGGAGCCTCGTCATATTCTGGCCCTGGCACTGGAGCGGGCCGGGTTGCGCGAACGCGCGGCCAGGGTGCGCGCGGATTCGATTGTCCTGGAGGGCCGGCTCAAACGGTTGACCGAGCTGAACAGCCAGGTGGACGCAAATCCGCTCGATCCCAAGCCCAGGCTGGAAATGTCGGAAATCTGCGCCCAGTTGGGCAGGCCGGATTGGGCCAGGCAATGGGTGGAATCGGCGCAACGATTGGGCGCGACCGGTGGAACCCGGCCTGATTAGGGTGGAACCATGCGAATCGGTTTGCCGGTTTGGATCTGGTTGGCCCTGGCGGGGGGGGCTTTGACAGGTTGTTCCGGGGCCGCACCTCAACCGGCCAAGGGGACCGCTCAATCTGGTGCCAAGTCCGCTGCCCAATCGCAGGAGTCCACCAGCAAGCCCGAAACCGACTTGTTCGAGGATGTGACGGCCACCTCCGGGATCGCATTCACCTACCAGAACGGGGAAGCGGTCGGAAACCACCATTCCATTTTGGAATCCCTGGGCGGTGGGGTGGCCCTTTTGGATTTTGACAACGACGGCCTGCTGGATCTGTTTCTGACCGGTGGCGGCACCTTCGTGGGAGACGACCTGAAAACCATTCAGGGGCTCCCCTGCGGCCTCTTTCGCAACCTGGGGACCATGCGGTTTGACAATGTGACCAACCAGGCAGGGTTGGATTCACTGGCAGGCAAAAAGCGGTGGTTTTACTCCCACGGTGTCGCCGCGGGGGACTACGACCGGGATGGTTGGACCGACCTTTTGGTGACAGGTTGGAACGCCGTGGCCTTGCTGCGCAATGTGCCGGCCAATCCGGCCAAGCCCGAAATGGGAAGGCGGTTTGAGGATGTGACGGCCCGGGCCGGACTGGACCAAGGGTTTGACTGGGCCACGAGCGCGGCTTTCGGCGATCTGGATGGTGACGGTTACCCGGACCTTTACATCTGCCAGTATGTGGACTGGTCGTGGCGCAAGGATCCCATCTGCTATTACGACACCAAAACCAGGGATGTCTGCCCCCCGAAAAACTTTGACGGCCTGCCGCACCGGGTATTCCGCAACAACACCCGGGGTGGTTTTGACGATGTCAGCAAATCCTGTGGCCTGCGTGAGGGGGGAGCGGCCAGCAGCAAGGGGCTAGGTGTTGTGGTCGTGGATGTGAACGGCGACTCCAGGCCGGACCTGTATGTGGCCAACGACACGGTGGACAATTTTCTTTACCTGAACGAGTCCAAACCGGGGCAAATTCGGCTGGTGGAACAGGGCCTTGTGGCGGGGGCCGCACGGGATGACCGGGGGAACGCCAACGGCAGCATGGGTGTGGACGCCGGTGATCCCCAGCGCACCGGCAAGGTAGCCCTCTGGGTCACCAATTACGAGAACGAGTTGCCGATGCTGTACCGCAACGACTCGGTGCCAGGCCGCCTGACCTTCTCGCCTTTTTCCACTGCCGCGGGCATCGCCGCCATCGGGCAAAAACATGTCGGCTGGGGCACCGGATTCCTGGACGCGGACCTGGACGGCTGGGAAGACCTTTTCATCTCCAATGGCCATGCCATTCGATACCCGACAGGGAAAAGTGCCCGGCGCCTGCAGAGCGCGGTGCTGTTGCTGAACCAAAAGGGTCAGCGTTTCCAGGAGGCCAATCAGAGACTGGGAGCTTACGGCTTATCGCCACATTTGGGGCGCGGCGTGGCGTTGGGAGACCTGGACAACGATGGCCGGGTGGACCTGGTGATGAACCATCTGAATGAGTCGGCGGCGGTGCTCCGAGGCATCGGCGGGAAAGGTAGCCACTGGTTGGGTGTGAGCCTGGTGGGAAAAGGCAATGCCTGTGTGGCAGGGGCCCGGGTTGTTTGGGAAAAAGACGGGCAAAATCAAACCCGCTTTGCCAAAGGTGGCGGATCCTATGCTTCCTCCAGCGACCGCCGGGTGCAATTCGGGCTGGGTGAGGACCAGAGCGGGGTGGTCACGGTGGTTTGGCCGGATGGCGTGATCCAACGGTTCGAAAACCTGGCGGCGGACCGCTACCACCAGATCCGGCAAGGGGTTCCGCCTCCAAAAACCGAAAAGGACGCGAAACCGTAGGTGAACGAGGGCTGGATATTGTTCCGTTTTGGTTGGACATGGGGACTGGGCTTTCTGCTCCTGGTAATCGCCGGGGGGGCAGGCGTTTATTGGGTGGTGGATTATCGGCGAGATGCAGCCCTCCTTGCCGAAGGAAGGGCACTTTTGGACCAGCGGGAGTACTCCAAAGCCAGCGAGATGCTGGAAAAATACCTGAAGGAACGACCGGGGGATGTTCAAGCGCGTTTGCTCGAGGTGCGCGCGGCCCGCCAGGCCAGATCCTATCGCCAGGCTGCAGAGCACCTGCAGATTTGCCGGGAAAAACTAGGGGAAGACGAGGGGGTGACGGTTGAGGCGGCCCTGCTGGAGGTGGCGCGGGGCAATGATGAGCCAATTCCGGCATTGAAGGAGCGCTCGAAACAACGGGACGAATTGGCCCTGAACATCCTGGAAGTGCTGGTTCAGAGGGACCTGGACACCTACCAGTTGGGGCCGGCCATGGAGGGTTTCACCCGTTATCTGGAGCAGCGACCGGATGATCTGCACGCTCTGCTGGGGCGGGGTTTTGTCTGGGAGCGCTACATGAGTTTTGCTGATGCCGCGGAGGATTACCGGCGGGCGGTGGAGGCGCATCCGGAGAGCGAGCGGGCCCGGTTCAAACTGGCGGAGGCGCTTTTGGTGGTGGGCACCCCCAAGGAGGCCCTGGCCCAATTCCAATGGCTTGCGGAACATAAACCCGGCCTTCCCCCGATCCGTTTGGGGCTTGCCCGTTGTTACAGGAGGTTGGGGGACAGGGCCAAAGCCATCCCGCTGCTGGACGGTTTGCTGGCGGAATTTCCCGATCACGGCGAAACCCTTTGGGAGCGCGGTGAATTGGCGGTGGACGAGGGGCGACCAG
>JAFMJU010000414.1 GCA_017853285.1 Gemmataceae bacterium | reverse complement strand
AGGTGGAGGCCACAGCCGGCTTTTGGCGGAGCGGGTGGGGCCCACCGGAAAGGTGTACGCGTTCGACTGCGACCCCCATCAGGTGGAGAAGGCGCGGGAACGGTTGGCCGGATTGCCCGTGGAATGCTTCCACGCCCGGTATGACCAAGCTGGCGAGATCCTGCGGCGGTTGGGTGTGAAGGCCCATGGCATTTTGGCGGATTTGGGCATTTGTTCGGAGCAACTGGATGATCCGGGGCGCGGATTGGCGTTTCGCCACGAGGGGCCCTTGGATATGCGGTTGGACCCAAGCCGTGGAGAGCCGGCCTGGAAATTGCTGGAAAGGTTGGACGAGAACGACCTGACGCGGGCCTTGTTTCGCTACGGCGAGGAGAAGCAGGCGCGGAGGATCGTGCGGAAGATCGTGGAGGCCCGGAAGGAACACCTACCCTGGACCACGACGCGCCTGGCTGAACTGGTGCGGTCTTGCCTGCCACCCCGCGGGGTGATGGGGAAGATCGACCCGGCCACCCGGACTTTCCAGGGGTTGCGGATTCTGGTGAACGACGAGTTGGCGGTGCTGGAGGACATGTTGCGGCAGTTGCCCGGCTGGCTGGTCCCGGGAGGGGTGGCGGCGATCATCAGCTTCCACTCACTGGAAGACCGGCTGGTGAAAACGGCCTTCTCGCAAGGCGAGGTGTGGGAGCGGATGACACGCAAGCCGGTGATGGCCGGCGAGGACGAGGTGAGGGCAAACCCGCGCTCGCGCAGCGCGAAGCTGCGGGTGGCGCGATTGGGCCACGGGCCGGCGCGATGATCCCCATGGACGGGGTGGCGCGAATAGAGAACTGAAACGGATTTCAGGGAGCGACCATGAAGACATCTGAAACAGGCGGGGCTTCCAAAGTCGAATCCACCAAACGCCCGGGCATGTACCTTGGCATCGCATTGGCTGGCGCGGCCGGTCTGGGGCTTGGATTGGCCGGGAACACAGCCTGGCAACGCTTGTCCATCAGTCCAGCGCAACCGACCACCATGGTGACCGGTGCCACTGACAAAGCGTCGGGCGCGGTTGGCCACGAACCCAGCGCCGCGGAAAAGTCCGTCCTTCGGGAGGCGTTTGCCGAGGCATTCGGCCCTCCCGCCGGATTGCCGACGGGATTGACACAGGCGGCCACGGAATTGCCCACCCAGGAAATCCCAAGCATCACCATGGCCCAGGCACAGGTGCCGGTTCAGGCAAACGTGCCAGCGATCAAACCTGGCATCCGGCCGAAAGCCCAGGATGTGGCGCCCCTGGCGGCATTGACCCCCATGATGATCCGTCATGTCGGCCCGGATGGGCTGGAGCGGATCGGGGTGGATTTTGATCTTTCGATACCAAGCAACCCTACGAACCAGATCCCAAAACAAGCGGTTCAGCAAGCCGGTTTTTTCATACCGGCAATTGAAAACCCAAACGGTGACGGCAAACAATCGGGTGGCGGGGCCGGGGGCATGGCCAAGATCGGCCCATCGTCCCAAACGGTGCCGGAAAAGGGCACGCTGGGTTCGCAGGAACCGGAACCGCTGATCGGTTCGTTCACCACCGAATACGAGGATGGCTACCTGAAGCTGCCCGAGGAGTTGGCGGGGTGGGTGGTTGAGGGGAAGGTGTTCATCGCACCCGGGCCGGACGGCAGCCTGCGCATGGCCACCCTGGAAGACCTGGAAACGATGTTTGGCAACGAGAACGAGCCACCTTCCAACCGCGGTGGCGAGTTTTCCGCACGGGAGCAGGCCCTGGCACTGCAGGAGATGCGGCGGAACATGCGGCGTTTCTACGGGCTGATGACCGCCTGCGTGCCCGAGGAGGACGAGGAAGGGAACCTGTGGATCCCCCTGGGGGACCAGATCGCGAAGCAGGCGGGGCTGAAAGGCGAGGTGGTGATCGCCGGGATGCGGACCCATGCCGAGATCTGGTCGAAGGCGCGCTGGGAGGCGGAACTGGTCCAACCCAAGGGGCCGGAGGCGCCCAAGCCGCTGGAACTGCAGAAGGTGGAGATCCGCTCGAAGGCGAACACCCAGGACAAGTGACCCGGGCCAGCCAGAATCAGACACACGCATGAGCCCATTAGTAGATAGATAACGGGAGAAAAGCCGTGGCCATGACCAGTGAAGTGAAAACCGGTTTGATGGTGTCCGGCGCCTTCGCCAGTTTGGTGGGGGCGGTGCTGACCAAGCATTATGTCTCCCCCGATGAACTGCTGGGCCACAAGCCACCCACAGAGCAGGTGGCCACCGCAGAGGGCGGGGAAGGCAAAGCCGCGGAAGGGACGGAAGGTGGCACAAGCGCCGCTTCCGCCAATCCGTCGGCCACAGAGCCCAAGGGGGATGTGGTGCTGGCCTCGGCAAGCGGGACAGACAAAAACGCCTCGCCGCCCCCGACACCCAATCCGGCCGACCTGATCCCGCCACCGCCCAGCCCGTCAAGCGCCGGAGACGCCAACTCGACCCTGCCGCCACCACCGCCTGCGGCTGGCACCGGTGACAAGCCGATGGATGGTCCCCCGCCACCAGCTCCCGCACCAGCCGGAGATGCAACGGCATCCGCACCACCCCCTCCGGTTCCAGGCGGGCTACCCCCGCTGGAGGAAAAGAAAAGCGCCGAGACTCTGGCTCCACTCCCCCCGCCGGGCGGAACCCCCGCGGCTGGCACACCCCCTGATCCGGCGAAGTTGGCGGAAGGCCTGTTGCCACCGCCGCCGGCAAGTGGTTCCACCCCACCAGCCCCCGCCATTACGCCGACGACGCCACCTGATCCGGCCAAACTGGCCGAAACGCTGGTTCCGCCAGCACCGGCCGCCGGTGGATTGGCTCCACCGGCACCGCCAGCACCAGGTAGCGCCACAGCCATGCCGGACCTGACAAAACCAGGGGAAACACCCCCGGGAAGCGGAGGCCCCGGGGGCTTGACTCCACCGGCACCGCCGCCAGCGGCCGGAGGCCCGGGTAGCACAACCCCGTTGCCTGACCTGACCAAAGTTGCTGAAAGTCCGACACCGCCCCAACCAGCCGCTGGTGGACTGGCCACGCCCATGGCACCCAGTCCCACGACCGGATCGGGCCTTGGCGGCTTTGCGCCACCTGTTCCACCGCCTTCGGCTGGATCGGATTTGTCGTCTTCAGGAACTCGGGGCCTGGGAGTGGGCGCGGGTGCGGCTGCCGGGGGATTGGCCCTTTCCAGCGAAACCTTCCCAACCGATCCCGGCAAGCCGGGTATCGCGCGGGTGCTGACATTCCCCATCGGAACCGGCCCTGAAAAACGGTCTGAATCGATCCCGCTGGATGAGCCGGGGTTCCCCGCCGCACGGTTGGCAGGTGGAGCGCCTCCCCTTGCCACGGGTGGCACGATTCCCGGCGGTTCACCCTCGCTGGCCACCACCGGTACAGGTGAAGCAGGGGGGTTGCCTCCCTCCGGGATGCCAGGCAACCTGAGTGTCCGGCCTACTGATTCAAGGCCTGCAGCCTTTGTTCCGGTGGATGGAAAAAACATCCCGGTGCTGACCATGCCGGCCGGCCCGGGCCAGCCCATGCCCATCACCCCCGGCACGATTCCGCTACCGCCCAGCGGCACGGTTGCGCCGGTCAGCCCCAACGGGGTTGGCCGCCCGGCCGTAGGCCCAACCGCGGGGGCGGCAGGCGCGCCCACCAGTTTGAACACCAGCGTGAACGGACTGAACACGCAGATGAACAACACAGTCAACGGGCTTGGCACCTCGCTGAATGAGGCTTCCAG
>JAFMJU010000413.1 GCA_017853285.1 Gemmataceae bacterium | reverse complement strand
TGTGGTTTCCAGAATCACTTTCTCAGACATGTCGTTTTCCTTGGGTTGTCAAAATGGAATAACTCTGTTTGCTTACTTGGCCACTTTGGCGCTTTTGATAATGATGTCATCTTCAGGGACATCCCCATGAGGGCCGGACCTGCCCGTTTTGACAGTTTTCATCTTGTCCACAACCTCCATGCCCTCGATCACTTTTCCAAAAACACAATAACCAACCCCGTCACGGGATTTGGCCCGGTCAAGAAATCCGTTATCAACCACATTGATGAAAAACTGGCTGGAAGCCGAGTCCGGTTCACTGGTTCGAGCCATGGCCAAGGTGCCACGCTTGTTTTCGAGGCCGTTTTTGGACTCATTCACGATGGGGGCTTTGGTTTTCCTTTCCTTCATCCCGGGTTCGAATCCACCGCCTTGGATCATGAAGTTGGGAATCACGCGGTGGAAAATAAGCCCGTCGTAGTGCTTTGCTTCCACATAATCGATGAAATTCTTGACAGTAACTGGTGATTTCTCGGGATATAGTTCTATTTTGATGATACCCATAGAGGTTTCCAGCGTGACCACTGGATTGGCAGCTTGGGATGCTGTGGCCTGGGTAAAAAACGCCAGTGCAAAAACCAGGCTGGCCATTGCAGATTTAAACAATTTGTGGAACATTCCACGCACTCCTTTCAGTGACATCCTGATCAAACAAGCTTCTTTATGATTGCAACCAAAAGCGCCGCAATCAATCACTTTACGGGTTAAGTGAAAATGCGGCTAATGATTGTTGGGCTAGAATAGAACTCAATGGTCAAATGGCTCGGGGAAGGGCACGTGATGGGGAACATCCTTGAGCTTGGTTTGGTTCAAACAAAAAACTCGGTTGGAATTGGAAAACGATTGCCATCCTGGTTGAAGCGCCCCCTCCCTACAGGAAACGAAGGATTCTTTACCGAAAACCTGATCACCGATTTTCGTTTGGTGACAGTTTGTGAAAGCGCCCGTTGTCCAAACCGTCCTGAATGCTATTCAAGGCGGACCGCCACGTTCATGATTCTTGGAAACCAGTGCACTCGTCCGTGCGGATTTTGCTCGGTGCCCAAGGGGCATCCGGAACCGGTGGAGCAGGATGAACCCGAACGATTGGCCGAGGCTGCCCTCCGTCTGGGGTTGAAGCATGTGGTGATTACCTCGGTCACCAGGGATGATTTGTCCGACGGGGGTGCGGGGCATTTCAAGGCGTGCATCTTGGCCGTTCGGGAGAAAACGGGTGCCGCTGTGGAGGTTCTCACTCCGGATTTCCAAGGCGATTTGGCCGCTGTGGAAACGGTCATGGCTGCCAATCCGGAAGTTTTCAATCACAACATCGAAACGGTTCCCCGTTTGTACCGGCGAGCCCGTGGCAGGGCTGAGTACCTCCGTAGCTTGAAGGTGTTGCGCCATGCCAAAGAATGCCGTCCGCGGTCCCTGACCAAAAGCGGTCTGATGGTTGGCTTGGGGGAAACCAACGACGAACTGCTAGAGGTGTTTGCCGATTTGAGGGAAGCTCGATGCGACATGCTGACCATCGGGCAGTATTTGACGCCAACCACTAACAACATTCCTGTCGACCGATTTGTTGCCCCTGAAGAATTCGATGGTTTGAAGGCTATGGCGGAAAAGCTGGGATTCGCCCATGTGTCTTCCGGCCCGTTTGTCCGGTCGAGTTACCATGCGGGTGACACGGTGGATGCGCTGTTGGAAAAGGCCCGGGTAAGTAATCATTTGGGCGGACCATTTCCATTGGTTGACCAGCCCCGGGGATGACCAGAAAGATGAATTTGCCCCTGACTCCTCTGTTTGTCTGCTTGGAAGGATTGGATGGAACCGGCAAATCCACCCAGTGTGAAATGCTGGTCGATTGGCTACAAGGTTTGGGGCGAAAAGTTGTTTTTTCAAGGGATCCCGGGTCAACAGAATTGGGAAACCAGGTGCGCCAGCTACTGCTCGGCCATAAGGGGGCCATGAGCCGGGAATGCGAAATGTCGCTTTTTTTCGCAGCCAGGGCCCAAATGGTGGACGAGATCATCCGGCCCGCCCTGAACCGTGGTCACGACGTGGTACTGGATCGGTTCCTTTTGTCCACTATCGCCTACCAGGGGTACGGGGCGGGTTTGGATGTGGCCCGGATGTGGCAAGCTGGTCGTTTTGCCGCGGGTGACCTTTTGCCGGAAATGACTTTGGTGCTCGACCTGCCTGCGGAGGTTGCTTTGGCGCGTTTGAAAGGTCGCCCCGACCGAATGGAGTCCAGGGGCCTGGATTACTTTCGGTTGGTGCGTCAGGGCTACATTCAGGAGGCCGAAAACTGCCATGGCCAGATTCAGGTGATTTCCGCCCTGGGGGATCCAGTTGAAGTCCAAGGAAGGGTTCAAAGGGAAATCATCCGGGGTTTTGGTGTCTGATTCAACTGTCTCCGGATCACAAAAATTCTTATTAGGCATGGATTTCATGGAAGATCTTGGTGTGGGCCTCATTGGGCATTCGCGTCCCATCAAGGTGGTGCGGAAGGCTTTGGAACGGGGGCGATTGGGCCAAACCTGTTTGTTGGTCGGGCCTTCTGGGATAGGGCGCGCACTCTTTGCCCGCGGGGTTGCCAGGTATTTGCTTTGCCACCGCCAGCAATCGGCAGTGAAATTTGCGGGATGCGGGAACTGTCGTTCTTGCGAATTGTTTGATGCCGGTACACATCCTGATATACGAGTTTTCAAAAAACCCGAGGAAGACCAGGAATTCAAAATGGCCCTAATGGAAGAGGTCATTGAATGGTTCGGGTTGAGGCCCTCCCTGGCCGACCGAAAGGTGACTGTGATCGAGGATGTGGACTTCCTGAATGAGGAATCTGCCAACAGTTTTTTGAAAGCATCAGAGGAGCCCCCCGCTGGGATGTGGGTGGCGATGCTGAGTGAAAACCCGGAGAGATTGCCGCCCACCATTCGTTCCCGGTGCCAATCCTTGCACTTTAACCGGCTTTCCGACGAGGAAACCCTGCGTGTATTGGAGACCAAGGGAGGCTTGGATGCCAACAAAGTAAGGGAGGTGGTGAAACTTTCGGCGGGAGTGCCAGGAAGGGCATTGGATCTGGCGGAACCTGGGGTTTGGACATTGTGGAACAGTCTGTCCCAACAGTTGATGCCTGGCAGATTCAATTGCTGCGCATGGGCCGACGAATGGAAAAGTTGGGTGGATAACGCTGGTCCAACAGGTGCTACCCAAAGACCGGCTGCTCGCAAGGTGCTTTTCCTGCTGGCTTGCTTTATTTCAGAGATAATGCGCCACCACTTGGGATTGGTAGAAGTGGCCGAGATTACTGGGAAACTGTTTCAAAACAGTTCGACCCTCGCGGCCAGGATGGGTGAATCAAGCCTAAGGCGTTGGTATGACAAGACTGTTGAAGCAGATTTAAGGATTCTGCGGCGGGGTCAGATCGGCCTTGTGATAGAGGCTTATGCCGACGATATCGCCCAAATGTTTGCCTCCCTTTGAAACGGAATCCGCCTGAAGCCTGTTAATTCTGGAAAACGCTGGTCAGGACTCCTTTCGGGCGGGATGGTAAAAAGGCATCCCATTCCAGTGGTGAAATCGTTCCCCCCATCATTCCCGTGATGAGATGGGCTGTTCCCCATGAAAGTTGAAGTCCGGAACGAAAATGCCCGGCGGCAATCATTATTTGTGGAAATTCGGGCAATGGTCCTATGAAAGGGGCCCCATCCGGGCTCCCTGGGCGAAGCCCACACCATGTTTT
>JAFMJU010000412.1 GCA_017853285.1 Gemmataceae bacterium | reverse complement strand
GGCAAGGTGGCCGTGGTGACAGGTGCCGCCTCGGGGATCGGGCTGGCGATTGTGAAGCAGTACCTGGCCTCTGGCATTGCCGGGCTGGTGGCTGTGGATTTGGCGGCGGACATGCCGGCCACACTAGCGGGGATCAACCACGGCGGCCGCCTGCGCTACTCGGGCGGGGATGTGGGTCTGGACGAGACCGCCCAACGGTTCACCGACATGGCCATGACCCATTTCGGGCGGATCGACATTCTTGTGAACAACGCCGGCATCAATGTGGTGAAGGCCCTGCACTTGCACACGCCGGAAGAGTGGGACCGGGTGATGAACACCAATGTGAAGGCGATGTACTTTGCCGGTCGGCATATCCTTCCCGTGATGATGCGACAAAAGGGGGGCGTGATCCTGAACACCGGATCGATCTCGGGGGAGACGGGGATTCCCACGCAGGGGGCGTATGGGCCATCGAAAGGAGCCGTGCATGAGATGACCCGGCAACTGGCCATTGAGTACGCACCCTACGGCATCCGCGTGAATGCCATCGGTTGCGGAACCATCGACACGCCACTGGTGACGCGATCGGCCATCGATTCGGGTGATCCCGAGGCGTTCATGGCGATGTTGAAGGACAACCATCCGATCGGGCGGATCGCCTCGCCTGAGGAGGTGGCCGGCTTTTTCACCTACATGGCCAGCGACCTGGCGAGTTTCTTCACCGGGGCGGTGCTGATGATGGACGGCGGGTACTCGGCGAAGTGATCGGGAGAATTGCCATGCCTCTGGTGCTGTGCATCCATCTGGCCCTGGCCATCAACTGCTCCGGCGCCGAGGGCACTTCCCTGTTGGCTGGCGCCGCAAAGGTGGATATCACCCACCCGGGGACAGTCTCCACGCGGGATCGGCTGCATGCGCGGGCCCTGGTGCTGCGATCAGGAGAAACAACGGCAGTGGTTGTGGCGGTGGATGCGGTGGCCATCGGCGGGATTGGGCCGATTGGCAACGATTACCTGGGTAAGGTGCGGGCGGCCTTGAAAATGGAACTCGGGATCGATCCCGGGCGAGTGATTGTCAATGCCAGCCATTGCCATGGCACCGTCTGCGCGGATGTGGCTGAGAAGACGATTGAAGCGGTGCGCAAGGCGCACGCTGGGCTTAGGCCGGTACTGGCCTCCGCAGGAACAGGGCGGGAGGACCGGATTCAGGAGAACCGGCGCCTGAGGCTGAAGGACGGGCGCGAGGCGGATGTGCGACATGCCTACCCGGTGGCGCCCGATTCGGAGATCGTTGGCTCGGGCCCGATAGATCCGGACATCGGTCTGTTGCGCCTGGATGAGCCGGATGGAAAGCCGGTGGCGGTGGTGTTTCACTTCGCCTGCCATCCCATCATGGGCTTACCCGATGGCAGTAACACCGCGGACTTGAGCGGGTTCGCGTCCAGAACCATCGAGGACAGTCTGGGCTGCACGGCGCTGTTCCTGCAGGGCTGCGGTGGGGACATCAATCCAATCCGCTACAAGGACACTACCCAGCCACGCGATGCCGAGCCCCTGGGAATGATGCTGGGTACCAGCGCCCTGAAAACGCTGCGCACCCTGCGGGGCAAGCCGGATGCGCCGTTACGGGTGATCAATGAGCGGATGGAGGTACCCCGTGCGGAACTGACACGGGATATCGCCCGCCTTGAAACGAAAAAGGAAGCCCTGGTGGCATCACTACAGGGTACATCGCTTGACCTGAAAGGGTTTTTGGAACTTTCTGCTCGCCAGGGCCTCGCGCCCGATTTCCCCTCGGCTCCCGCGCACCAGTATCTGCATGAGGAAAGGCTGGGCCGGGCGGACCTGAAGTACTTGGATGCGGCCAACCGTAAAAACATGCAGGCTTATCTGGCGAACATTCGAGCGATGGAGGAACTGACACGGGTGCAAACGAATCTGGCGCTGTTGCGCCGGCACCAGAAGGACAACCAGGAGGCCGGCATGCGCCCGGTGCCAGCGGAGTTGATGGGGCTGCGGGTGGGGGAATTTTCGCTGGTAACCTTTCCGGGCGAGCTGGTGGCACAAATTGGCCTGAACCTGAAGAAGGCAGCGGGAAAACCCAATCACCATGTCTCCGGTTACACCAACGGCTACCTGTTCTATTGCCCCACCGCCAGCCAACTGAAAAACCGGGGCGGGGCCCAGGAAGACAGCGATTGCCTGTTGGCACCAGAGTGGCAGGCTTTGTTTGAAACCAAAGCCCGGAACCTGTTCGGGCGTTTGCATCAATGACCTTGGGATGGAGTGCCGGATGAACACCCTGCTTTTTTTGGCGTGGATGCCTTTGTTCGCGCCGTCGGCCGAACCGATTCCCGACAAGGTGGTGGTGCTGACCTTTGATGATTCGAGCAAGTCGCACCACACGGTCGCGCGCCCGCTGCTGCTGAAGCACCGGTTTGGGGCCACCTTCTTCATCACCGAGGGGTTTGATTTCCCCACCAACAAGAAGGACTACATGACCTGGGAGGAGATAGCCCAACTGCACCGTGACGGTTTTGAGATTGGCAACCACACGATTGGCCACCAGGGGGTCACCGACAAGACCTTGCCTGACCTGTCGGCGCAGGTGCGCGGCATCAACCTTCAATGTGAAAAGCACGGGATTCCCAAGCCAGTCTCGTTTGCCTACCCGGGCAACGCCATCGTGCCGGGGGCCCTGCCGGTGCTCAAAGATCTGGGTATAAGATTCGCACGCCGTGGCGGTTCCCCCGAGCATCCCTACAAGGAGGGCCGGGGATTCGCCTTCGAACCGGGCAAGGATCATCCCCTGCTGCTGCCCAGTGCCGGGGACGCGCGGCCGACCTGGACGCTGGAGGATCTGAAGCTGGCTGTTGGGCAGGCCCGCAACGGGAAAATCGCCATCCTGCAATTCCACGGCGTGCCGGACACCGCGCATGCCTGGGTGAACACCGGCAAGGAGCAGTTTGAGAGCTTTCTGGACTATTTGGCCCGGGAGAAATTCACCGTCATCGCCTTGCGGGATCTGGCGAAGTATGTGGATAGGGAAAAGTTACCAGAGGATCCATTGAAGGTAATCCGGGAACGGCAGGAGCTGCTGAAGGACCGGCCAGAAAAATAGCCCCGCACCCATGGGGGCGCGAGGCGTTGGGATTGGGCTAAAAGCCGGCTTTTCTGTTCAATCCGGGGGGCCGCGACCAACCTAATTTTGGCGGGCCAGCAACTCGACCATGACATCCCCCATCTTTCGGCCGATGCGGTTGAACCAGATGGCGCTGCCCAGGTAGTGGTAGGGATGATCGCCACCGGTTTTCTTCCATTCCTCGGGCTTTTTCTGCCAATCGGGATAGAGTTCCTCGGCTGCCTTGTCCACCAGGAGGTCTGTCCGGAAGGCGCCGACATTTCCCTTGAACTCCGGCAGCTCCGCCATGGAGAGTTGGGCGTCGCGGATGACCAGCATCGGGCCCTTGGCCGGCTTGGACATGTTTTGGCCCATGGCCGCGATCACGAAGGGTAAAGCGGGTGAGGCGAAATCCTTGCGCACATCGTTGATGAAATGCCGCATGTTGGCGGCATATTCCTTCTCGGCGCCGCCATACTGGTCGTTCCAGCCTTGGAACCAGACGAAGCCGGTGAGTACGGTCTTGCGGCCTTTCAGTTCCGGGAACAGGCCGGCGAGGTTTTCACGCGTTTCCCGAACCTCGCGCAGCATGTCGCGGTACGATTTGCCGTATTCCTTGCGGATATCCTCCAGGGTGGGCAGGGGTTTTTCGCGATTGTTCTTTTCATT
>JAFMJU010000411.1 GCA_017853285.1 Gemmataceae bacterium | reverse complement strand
ACTGTTTCACCTGACCTAAGTTCACAACAAGCCTGCCGTTCTGGCAAGTCCCCATGCGGCGCCGGCGTGCGGAATAACAAGGGCGGATGAATAACCTGGACCAGACCCAAGGTTTGAGCCTGGGGGTTGATTGTCACCGGGCGGGTGAAAATCCCTTTGACTTGCTCCGAAAAAAAGCCCATGATGAAGGTGTTATCAGACAAATCGATCATATTTGTGCGTTTTTTGTCAGACTGGTCTTTGGCAAATGTTCTGGCCTCGTTGTTCGGTTTGACTAGCTTTTGACGAGACCAGGGTATTGGGTGTTCGGCCTGTCGCGCGTCTTTTTTTGAATGAAGACGATCTCCTCTCGGTTGGTGGAGGGCGTTCGGATGGTTGTTCCCTGAATCTGTGGTATCGAATTGCCTGGGTTTGGTTCATGGGCGTTTCCAAGCCTTGCCAAACGAAATGAAAAGGCTTGGAAAACCGCGAGGGGCCAGGGGCCTTGGCGGCCGGTTTAGCCCCCCGCGCAAACCGGTTTTGCCCCGGAATGGCGTAATGGGTTGATTGGCGTCTGCATCCCTAGGGATCCCGATGGAATGGGAGGATTGTGCCATGGCGACGACACTTGAAAAAGGTATTTCCCGCGAGGTGGAAATTCCAGCCGCTGGATTTTGCATGCGTGCCAGCCTGGAACAACCGATGCCGGGAAGGGGCATGATTGTGTTTGCCAATGGGTTCGGCAGCCGAAGGTTCCATGAAAGCAACCGAATCGTCGCGGATGCCCTGGAATCGGCGGATTTCGCAACCCTGATGGTGGATCTGCTGGCCCCGGAAGAGGAGGAGGATCCCCAGTTTATTTTTGACACCAGCCTTCCTGCCAGGCGTTTGGCCCATGTGGTGCGTTGGTTGAAGCGCCACCTCGATTACAGTGACTGGCCTCTGGGTATTTTCGGGTCGGGAACCTGCGGGGCCGTGGTGCTCGAGATAGCGGCCTGCATGCCCGAGTTCATTGACGCCGTGGTCACCCGCGCGGGCAGGCCGGACCTGGCGGAAACCTGGCTTCCCTGGGTGGAGGCCCCCACCGAGATGATCGTTGGATCTGAGGATCTGCACATCCTGGCGGTGAACCAGCGGGCCATGGGCCGACTGGAGTGCCCTTGCCAGTTGGTGGAGGTGCCGGGCGCCTCGCACCTGTTCTCAGAGCCCGGGGCGATGGACACCGTGGCCACATTGGCGCGGGCCTGGTTCGAGCGCAACATGGCCCCTTCCCAGGGATGGGAGCAGGCCTGATGGCAACCCCACGCCTTCCTGGTCCCATGGGGAGGCTTTGAGGTGTTGCGCCAGGCTGGAGGAACCGCCCCTGCGCGGTGCTCACTCAATGCGCAGGGTGGTGAAATCCACCGCGTCGGTGGCGGTCGGGAACTGCGGGTTCATCTTTTCCAGCGTCTGGCAGATGACCTTGGCCACCAACAGGTTCCGGTACCACTCGTGGTTGGCCGGGATCAGATACCACGGGGCGTGCTTGGTGGAGGTGAGGCGGATGGCCTCGTCATAGGCCTCCATGTAGTCATCCCAGTACTGGCGTTCCTTCAGGTCGCTGGGTTTGAATTTCCAGCGCTTGCGGGGGTTGTCGATGCGGGCCTGCAGCCGTTTGCGTTGCTCATCCTTGGAGATCGCCAGGAAGAACTTCACAATCGTCATGCCGTAGTTGGTCAGGAGTCGTTCCACCTGGTTGATCGCCTCGAAGCGCCCTTCCAGATCCTTGCGGCTGATGGTGCCGTGCACCCGGGGCACCAGCACATCCTCGTAGTGGGAACGGTTGTGGATGCCGATCTGACCCTTGGCGGGGGTCTTCTGGTGCGTTCGCCACAGGAAATCGTGCCGTTGTTCCTCGGGCGTGGGCTCCGCGAACGAGGCCACCAGGCACCCCTGCGGGCTGATCCCCCGGAACACATGGCGGATGGTGCCATCCTTGCCGCAACTGTCCATCCCCTGCAGGATGATCAGCAGCGACTGTTTCCCCTCGGCATACAACCGTTCCTGCAGGTGGTCGATTTTGGCCAATAGTTCCTGGGTGTCGGGCAGCGCCTCCTCCTTGCGGGAGTAGCTGCCGGTGCTGTCCGGATCCACCTGCTTGAAGATGGAACGCTTGCCGGGAGAGGCGATGATGGGTTTGCCCATGGCCGGGCTCCGTTGGTCGGCCTAGAGGATGGCCTCGATCACCCTGCCGCGACTGAGTGGGATGGGCCGGTCGAATGAGTCGCGTATTTCCGTTTCAGGCGCGATCCCCAGGCAGTGGAAGAGGGTGGCGATGATATCCGCCGGTTCCACTTTCCCCTCCATGGCGAAGGCTGCATTTTTGTCGGAGGCGCCATGCACCACTCCGCCGCGGATGCCGCCGCCCGCCAACGCCAGTGAGAAGCAACTGCCCCAGTGGTCACGCCCGCCGTCCTTGTTGAACCGGGGCGTGCGGCCGAATTCCCCGAACCACACCACCAGCGTCTCGTCCAGCAGCCCTCGCAGTTGCAGATCCTCGATCAGCGCCGAGAACGCCTGATCCTGGATGGGCATCAGCAGGGATTTGATCGACTCGTTGTGCTTGGCGTGGGTGTCCCACCCGCCGCCGTTGGGCTGGTCCTTGATGCGGGTCCAGTTGACCTGCACCAGGCCCACACCGGCCTCCACCAGCCGCCGGGCCAGCAGGCACGACTGCGCGAACCGGCTGGGGCCGTACCGTTCCCGCACGGCGGCCGGTTCGCTCTGCAGGTCGAACGCCCGGCGCGCGTTGGCCGAGTGCAGCAGTTCGGCGGCTTTCCGCGCGTGCTGGTTGAACGCCGCGGCCGTTTCCAACCGTTGCGAGGTTTCAAAATGATGGTTCACCTGGTCCAGGAGCGATCGCCGCTCGTTGAAACGCAGCGGCGGCACCTCGCCCGGCAGGCTCAGCGCCGGAATACCGAAGGCGCGGTCGGACGGGTCGCAGTGGATCAGCCAGGGATTGAATCGCGTGCCCAGAAACCCAGCGTCCTGGCCGGGCCAGGGAAGGTTGCCATCGTTCCACAGGTGCTCCGGGATGGTGACGGCCGAGGGCAAGCCCTTTGTCTCGGGCCGCACCGCGCGCAACAGGGCGCCAATGCAGGGGTGGTTATTGGGGGCCTTGGGAGCCGCGTTCTCCTGGCTCAGCGGGATGTGCGGCACCCCGGTCAGCATCTGGTAGCCGCTGGTGCTGTGCGCGTTGTCATTGGTCACCACCGCCCGAAGCACCGCCAGTTTGTCGGTCAGGAGTGCCGTGCGCGGCATCAGCTCCCCCACCCGCAAGCCGGGTGTGCGGGTGGCGATGGTTCCGAATTGTCCGCGGATCTCCTCCGGGGCGTTGGGTTTGGGGTCCCAAGTCTCGTGCTGGGGCGGGCCGCCCACCAGCCCGAAAATGATCACCGACTTGGCTTTGCCCGCTTTGGCTCCCGCCCGGGCCTGGTTGGCCAGAAGGCGTGTCAGCGACAATCCACCCAAACCAATGCCGCCCACGCCCATCCACACCCGGCGGGACATGGCCGGCGTTTCGGCGGCCGTGGAATCGACAATACGCAACATGGCGGGGTTCTCAGGGAGGGTGAGACCTCGGGCGGGAACCTCATTCTAATCGGCTTGAAACGCCCGGGCAATCTGGCCCTTCCGCCAGGTTTCCGCTGCCAATGCGTGGTTTTAGCGGTTTTCCGGCCGCCAATGGATGGGGGTTGACCCGTTTCAGAGGGGTGGGGCCAAAAGCTGACTTGCGGGTATTTGGGTGAAAATGGATCGCCC